>NZ_JBZSYN010000140.1:0-30520 GCF_058622915.1 Thermohalobaculum sp.
CACAACGCCATCCTGCACGGCTGCACAATCGGCGAGGGCACGCTGGTCGGCATGGGATCGGTGATCCTGAACGGGGCAAAAGTCGGCCGCAGCTGCCTGATCGGCGCCAACGCGCTGATCACCGAGGGCACGGAGATCCCCGACAACTCGATGGTGGTCGGCCAGCCCGGCAAGGTGCTGCGCCAGGTCGACGAGCGCATCGCCGCCGAGCTGCGGCGCGCGGCCGAGGTCTATCGCAAGCGCCAGCGGCACTACCGCGACGGGCTGGCCGCGCTGTGACCGCGCCTTCAGGGAAAGGCCATGCCATGACCAATGCAAGCCCACCGCTCAACGCACTCGGCCAGCCGGTCGGCGCCCCGCTGCCCGAGGGCTGGACGGCCCCGCCGCGGCCCGTGCGCGAGATCATCGAGGGGCGGTTCGTCCGGCTCGAGCCTCTGGTGGTCGCGCACGCGGCGGCGCTGCACGAGGCCAACGGCCTCGACCGCGAGGGCAGGAACTGGACCTACATGGGCTACGGGCCGTTCGAAAGCGTGGACGCCTACCGGAGCTGGGTCGGCGAGGTCACGCGCGACGGCGACCCGATGTTCTATGCCATCGTGCGGCAGGAGGATGGCCGCCCGGCCGGCGTGGCGAGCTATCTGCGCATCGCGCCCGCCTCGGGCTCGATCGAGGTCGGGCACATCAATTTCTCGCCCATTCTGCAACGCACGCCCGGCGCCACCGAGGCGATGTATCTGATGATGCGCTGGGCCTTCGAGGCGGGCTATCGCCGCTACGAGTGGAAATGCGACGCGCTGAACGCGCCCTCGCGCCGGGCGGCGCAGCGGCTGGGGCTGTCCTTCGAGGGCGTCTTCCGCCAGGCAACCCTTTATAAGGGCCGCAACCGCGACACCGCCTGGTACGCGGCGATCGACAGCGAATGGCCGGCGCTGCGCGAGGCCTTCGAGACCTGGCTCGCCCCTGCCAACTTCGATGCCGAGGGGCGCCAGTGCCAGAGCCTGAGTGCGCTGACCGGGCCGATCCTCAAGGCCACCGGCTGAACACGGAGTCCCCGCATGCCCGATCCCCGACCGGAGGTCATGGACTTCCTGCTGACGCGCCGCTCGCGCCCGGCCAAGACGCTGGGGGCCGGCGGGCCGGACCGGCAGGCGCTGATGCGGCTTTTGACCGCGGCGGTGCGCTGCCCCGACCACGGCAAGCTCGAGCCTTGGCGCTTCGTGGTGATTGCGGGCGCGGCGCGCGAGCGCGCGGCGGCGCTGGCCACCGAGCGCTGCGCCGCGCTCGGGCTCGATGAGGGCGATACGTTCAAGACCGTGTCGCAGTTCCGGCAGGGCGAGGTAATCGTCGCCGTGATCTCGAGCCCCAAGCCAGTGGACAAGGTCCCCGACTGGGAGCAGCGGCTGTCCGCCGGTGCGGTGGGGCTCGGGCTCCTCAACGCAACGCTGGCGAGCGGCTGGGGCGCCAACTGGCTCACGGGGCGCATGGCCTATGACCCGGTCTTCACGCGTGACTTCCTCGGGCTGGCCGAGGGCGAGCGGGTGGCCGGGTTCATCCATATCGGGGCCGAGACCGTGGTGCCGCCCGACCGGCCACGGCCGGACGTCGCGGCGCTCACCACATGGCTGTGACGGCGCTCGCATGGGGCTGATCGGCGACTTTCTGCGCGCGCTCGGGCAGATGCTCGACGCGCGCTTCCTGGGCGTTCTGCTGCGCGCGCTGCTGCTGACGGTGGCGCTGCTCGCCGCCGTCTCGGGCGGCGCCGTCTGGCTCGTCGGTTTCCTGCCCGCGAGCGTCCACCTGCCGCTGATCGGTGATGTCGGTACGCCGTTCGCGCTTGTGCAGGCGGCCACCTTCGGGGCCATGCTGCTGGCGTCGGCCTTTCTCATGTTCCCGGTGGCGGCGGCCTTCGTCGGCCTCTTCCTTGACGAGATCGCCGATGCGGTCGAGGCGCGCCACTATCCCGGCTTGGGCAAGGCGCATACGCTCGGGCTGTGGCAAGAGGTCCGGGCGGCGGTGCTGTTCGCCGCCTTCGTGCTGGCGGTCAACGCGGTCGCGCTGGTGGTCTATGTTCTCGTCGGACCGCTGGCGCCGCTCGTCTTCTGGGCCGTGAACGGCTACCTGCTGGGGCGCGAGTATTTCGAGCTGGTGGCCGCCCGGCGCCTTGGCCCCGAGGGCGTAACCAAGCTGCGGCGGCGCCATCGCATCACGATCTGGCTGGCCGGCACGCTGATGGCGATTCCGCTCAGCGTGCCGGTGCTGAACCTGGTCGTGCCGCTGCTGGGGGTGGCCACCTACACCCACCTGTTCCACCGCCTGTGGCGGCGGGAGGGGGTCAACGCTCCGAGGGAAACTTGAAGAATTTGAACGTGTCGACCGTCAGCCACTGGTATTCGAACGCGCCATAGATCAGCGCGAACACCAGCGTCCCGATCACCGTGGTAATGATCGCCTTCTTGCGCACCATCGCGTCGATCGGGGCGCTCTCGGGCGTTCCGGGCACGACCTCGCCGCCCTCGGACTGGCTGGTCTGCCACAGCGGGTTCACCATCATGAAGACCAGCGCCCAGATCACCACGTAGAGGACGACCACCATCAGGAAATCCATCTCAAGCCTCCTCGAGCTCGATCAGCGTGCCGTCGAAGTCCTTGGGGTGCAGGAACAGCACCGGCTTGCCATGCGCGCCGGTCTTCGGCTCGCCATCGCCCAGGACGCGGGCCCCCGCCGCCTTCAGCCGGTCGCGGGCGCTGCGAATGTCGTCGACCTCATAGCAGATGTGGTGGATGCCGCCCGCGGGGTTCTTCTCGAGGAAGCCGCGGATCGGCGAGTCCGCCCCCAGTGGGTAAAGCAGTTCGATCTTGGTGTTGGGCAGCTCGATGAAGACTACCGTCACCCCGTGCTGGGGTTCCTCCTGCGGCGGGCCGACGCGCGCGCCCAGCGCATCGCGGTAGCGGGCGATAGCGCCGGTCAGGTCCGGCACGGCGATGGCCACATGGTTGAGGCGTCCGATCACGGTTTTTCGCGTCCTCCGACGTTCACGCGGACTTAGACCCGGCGGCGCGCGGGAGCAAGCATGTTGCCGAGCCCCGCCATCGCTCAGAACTCGGCGACGGTGGCGACGCCCGCCACCTCGCGCAGCGCGCGGCTGATCTCGGGTCCGACCGGATAGCTGCCGGGCAGCGCGATCTCGACCTCCTCACCGACCTCGGCCAGCGCGAGGACGAGATGCACCGGCCCTTGCCCGCGCTGCGCCCGCGCCAGCTTTGCGCCCTGCCACAGCCGGGTGGCGATGCGCCCCATGGCCTGCGCGTCCTCGACGAAGACCCTGAGCCCGCTGGCCGCGGCATTGGCGACCACCTCGTCGACCGGCTGCACGGCGCGCAGCATCAGCCGCGAGGCGTCGTTGCCGGCGTCCATCTCGACGCGCAGCACCAGATTGCGGCCGGGCTCGAGCAGCGCCTCGGCCTCGGCCAGGACGTCCGAGAACGCCATCACCTCGTAGACCCCGGTAGGGTCGGAAAAACCGATGAAGGCGAACGGGGTTCCCTTGGCCGATTTGCGCCGCTGCACTGAGACCAGCGTTCCGGCGATGCGACCGGTGCCGCCGGTCCGGCCCTTGGTGGCCATGAACTCGGCACAGGACTGCACCTTCTGGCGCCTGAGCGCCGGCACGTAGTCCTCGAGCGGATGGCCCGAGAGGTAGAATCCGATGGCGGCGTGCTCCTCGCGCAGGCGCTCCGATGGCAGCCAGTCATCGCAGTCTGCAAGCCGGGGCGGCGGCAGCGCTTCCGACACATCGCCAAACAGCGAGCTCTGCGCCGAGCCCTGCTCGTCGGTCACCGAGGCCGAGTAGGCGACCAGCTCGTCGATGCCGGCCAGCACCTTGCTGCGGTTCGCCTCCAGCGCGTCGAAGGCGCCGGCGCGGGCCAGCCCCTCGAGCCCGCGCTTGCCCAGCGCGCGCAGATCGACGCGCCGGGCGAAGTCGAACAGATCGGCGAACGGCCCGCCCTCGGCCCGCGCCGCCTCGATCAGCCGCATGGCCTCGACGCCCACGTTCTTGAGCGCGCCGAGGGCGTAGAGGATGCGTCCCTCCTCGACCGTGAAGCGCGCCTGCGAGCGGTTCACGTCCGGGGCCTCGACGGCGACCTCGATGCGGCGGCATTCCTGCACGTATCCGTTCAGCTTGTCGGTGTTGTGCAGGTCGAGGTTCATCACCGCGGCCATGAACTCGACCGGGTGGTTCGCCTTGAGCCAGGCGGTCTGGTAGCTGACCACGGCATAGGCGGCGGCGTGGGACTTGTTGAAGCCGTAGTTGGCGAACTTGTTGAGCAGGTCCCAGACCTGCTCGGCCCGGGCCTGCTTGACGCCGTTCTTCGCCGCGCCTTCGAGGAACTTCGGCTTCTCGGCGTCCATCGCCTCCTGGATCTTCTTGCCCATGGCGCGGCGCAGGAGGTCGGCCTGGCCCAGCGAGTAGCCGGCCATGCGCCGGGCGATCTCCATCACCTGCTCCTGGTAGACGATGATGCCCTGCGTCTCGTCGAGGATCGGGTCGATCGAGGGATGCAGGCTCTCGCGCCGCTCGCGCTTGTTCTTGACGTTGCAGTATTTCGGGATGTTCTCCATCGGGCCGGGGCGGTAGAGCGCCACCAGCGCAACTATGTCCTCGATGCAGGTGGGGCGCAGCTGGCGCAGCGCGTCGCGCATGCCCGAGCCTTCCACCTGGAACACCCCCACCGTGTCGGCGCGGGTGTAGAGCTCGTAGGTGGCCGCGTCGTCGAGCGGGATCTTCGAGATGTCGACCTCGATGCCGCGCTTCTTCAGCAAGTCCACGGCATTCTGGATCACCGTGAGCGTCTTGAGACCGAGGAAGTCGAACTTCACCAGCCCGGCCTGCTCGACCCACTTCATGTTGTACTGGGTCGCGGGCATCTCCGAGCGCGGGTCGCGGTAGAGCGGCACCAGCTCGACCAGCGGCCGGTCGCCGATCACCACGCCCGCCGCGTGCGTCGAGGCGTTTCTCAGGAGCCCCTCGATCTTCTCGGAGATGTCGAGCAGGGTGGCCACGTTCTCGTCGCGCCGCGCCTCTTCCTCGAGGCGGGGCTCCTCCTTGCGGGCGCGGGCGATGGAGAGCGGCTTCACGCCCTCGACCGGGATCAGCTTCGCCAGGCGGTCGCCCTGGCTGTAGGACATCTGCAGCACCCGGGCCACGTCGCGCACCGCCATCTTGGACAAAAGCGTGCCGAAGGTGATGATGTGCGCCACCCGGTCGCGGCCATAGCGCTGCTGCACGTAGTGGATCACTTCCTCGCGGCGGTCCTGGCAGAAGTCGATGTCGAAGTCCGGCATCGAGACGCGCTCAGGATTAAGAAATCGCTCGAAGAGAAGGCCGTAACGCAACGGATCAAGGTCGGTAATCGTCAGCGAGTAGGCGACGAGAGAGCCCGCGCCCGAGCCGCGGCCGGGCCCGACGGGAATGTCCTCGGCCTTCGCCCACTTGATGAAGTCGGCGACGATCAGGAAGTAGCCGGGAAAGCCCATCTGCTCGATGACGCCGAGCTCGTAGTCCAGCCGGCTCTCGTACTCGGCGACCGGGGCGACCGGGTCGATCTCGGCCAGCCGGGTCTTCAGCCCCTCGCGCGCCTGCCGGCGCAACTCGTCGACCTCGTCGTCGGCGAAACGCGGCAGGATAGGGGCGTGGATGCGCGGGCGGAAGGCGCAGCGCCGGGCGATCTCCACCGTGTTCTCGACGGCCTCGGGCAGGTCGCGGAACCGCTTGACCATCTCGGAGGCCGGCTTGAGGTGGTGCTCGGGCGTCAGGCGGCGCCGGTTTGACTCGTTTACGTAGCGGCTTTCGCCGATGCACAGGAAGGCGTCGTGCGCCGCGTACATCTCGGGCGTCTCGAAATAGACCTCGTTGGTGGCGACCAGGGGCAGGTCGTGTGCGTAGGCGATGTCGACCAGGCCGGGCTCGGTCGCCTCCTCCGCGGTTGTGCGCAGCGCCCCGCCGGTGCCGTGGCGCTGGACCTCGACGTAGAGCCGACCCGGGAAGATCGCGGCAAGCCGCTGCACCAGCGCCTCCGCCGGCTGGCGGCGGCCCGCCTGCAACAGCCGCCCGACCGGCCCGCCCGCCCCGCCGGTGAGGCAGATCACGCCCTCGGCGCGCATGGCCAGCCCGTCCAGCGTCACGTGCGACAGCTGGCTGGGGTCGGTCTCGAGATAGGCGGCCGAGCTAAGCGCCATCAGGTTCAGCCAGCCCGCCTTGTTCTGCGCATAGAGCGCGAGGGGGGCCGGGTCGATCGGTCGCTCGCCCGGCGCGGCTTCGGCATAGGCCAGCGCCAGCTGCAGCCCCATGATCGGCTGGATGCCGGCCTTGGCGGCGCTCTCGGAGAACTCGAGCGCCCCGAACAAGTTGTTCGTGTCCGTCACCGCGACCGCCGGCAGGCCCAGATCGCGGCACAGCCCCGGCAGCGCCTTGACATGCACCGCCCCCTCGCGGAGCGAGTAGGCGGAGTGGACACGGAGATGGACGAAGCGGGGCGGCCGGGCGGCAGATTCGCTCATGGCCCGAGGCTAGCCCGAACGCCGCTTGCCGAGAAGGATGCTTTGGCGCAGTGTCGCCGAAAATCCGACAGCGAGGGAGACGAACCCGAGATGGCCGACCGCGAGATGCTGGACTTCACCGACCCGATGCAGCGCCCCCGCTTCACCGGGCTGGCCACCTTCTTCCGGCTGCCCTGGCGCGAGGATTTCGAGGCCGACCCGCCCGCGATCGGCGTCTGCGGGGTGCCCTACGACGGTGGCGTGACCAACCGGCCGGGGCCGCGGCACGGGCCGCGCGAGGTGCGCAATCTCTCCTCGCTCATCCGCCGGGTGAACCAGGCCACGGGCGTGGACCCTTTCGCCGGTACCACCGTCGCCGATATCGGCGACGCCTGGATCCGCAAACCCTACGAGCTCGTCGGCGCGCATGCCGAGATCGAGGCGTTCTTCCGCCGGGTCAAGGGTGCGGGCATCCGGCCGCTGACCTGCGGCGGCGACCACTCGATCACCCTGCCGATCCTGCGCGCGCTCGCCTCAGACGGGCCACTGGGCATGATCCACATCGACGCGCATTGCGACACCGGCGACGCCTATGGCGGCTCGCGCTTCCACCACGGCGCGCCGTTCAAGATCGCGGTGGACGAAGGGCTGCTGGACCCCGGGAAGGTGGCGCAGATCGGCATCCGCGGCTCGCTCTACAACGCCGACATGTGGAAGTTCAGCTTCGACAGCGGCATGCGCGTGATGATGATCGAGGAGGTCGAGGAGCGCGGCTGGCGCGCCTGCATCGACGAGGCGCGCAAGCTGGTCGGCAAGGCGCCGATCTATGTCAGCTTCGACATAGACAGCCTCGACCCGGCCTTCGCGCCCGGCACCGGCACGCCCGAGGCCGGGGGCCTGACGATGCGCGAGGCGCAGGGCATGGTGCGTCGGCTGGCCGGGCTCGACATCCGCGGCGCCGACATGGTCGAGGTCTCGCCGCCCTTCGATGTCGGCGGCATCACGGCGCTGAACGGCGCCACGGTGATGTACGAGCTGCTGTGCGCCATGACGGCGGGGGGCGGCTGACCCCGCCCGGACCCCGCTGGCCGCGTCAGGCGGCGCGGACCTGGCCGCCCTCAAGCCGCATCACCCGGTCCATGCGCCCGGCGAGGTCGAGGTTGTGGGTGGCGATCAGCGCCGCCAGCCCGGTCTCGCGCACCATCTCGATCAGCATGGTGAAGACTCGGCCGGCGGTCTCGGGATCGAGGTTGCCGGTCGGCTCGTCCGCCAGAAGCACGCGCGGGCTGTTGGCCAGCGCCCGGCAGATGGCGACGCGCTGCTGCTCGCCGCCCGAAAGCTCGGCCGGCCGGTGGCGCCGCCGGTCCTCCAGCCCGACCCGGCCGAGCAGCTCGGCGGCAGCGGCCTGCGCCGCGCCCCTGCCCTGCCCCGCCGCCATGATCGGGATGGCGACGTTCTCCTCGGCGGTGAACTCGGGCAGCAGGTGGTGGAACTGGTAGACGAAGCCCAAAAGCCGCCGCCGGGCCGCCGTGCGCGCCCGGTCGTCGAGCCCCGAGAGCGCGCGGTCCTCGATCGAGACCGTCCCCTCGGACGGCGTATCCAGCAGTCCGGCAATGTGCAGGAGTGTCGACTTGCCCGCGCCCGAGGGCGCGACCAAGGCCACCGTCTCGCCCGGCGCGATGGCGAGGTCGGCGCCCCTGAGCACCTCGACCGTGCGCCGGCCCTGGTGGAACGTGCGCACGATACCGTCGAGCCTGAGGGCCGTGTTCGCCGCCTCACTCATAGCGCAGCGCCTCCACCGGATCGAGACGCGCCGCCCGGCGCGCCGGGTAGAGCGTGGCAAGGAAGGCAAAGCCCAGCGACACGGCGCAGGTGAGCAGCACGTCGCCCGGCATCAGCACCGCCGGCACCCGCGTGAGGAAGCGGATCTCGGGGTCCCACACCGACGTGCCGGTGACCCACTCCACCACCGCCTGGATCTGGTGGATGTAGGTGACGAACAGGATGCCGGCGATCACGCCCAGGATCGTGCCGACGACGCCGATGGCGGCGCCGCAGATGAAGAAGATGCGCAGGATCGCGCCCTGCGTCATGCCGAAGGTGCGCATGATGGCGATGTGGTGGCCCTTCTCTTTCACCAGCATGATGAGACCGGAGAGGATGTTCATCGCCACGATCACGAAGATCAGCGACAGGATGATGAACATCACGTTCGATTCGACCTTCAAGGCCGAGATGAAGGCGCCGTTGGCGCGCTGCCAGTTCCACAGGTAGTCGTTCTTGCCGATCAGCGGCCTGAGCTGCGCGCCGATCTGCTCGACCCGGTCGGGGTGCTTGACCATGACCCCGATGCCGTCGACCTGGTTGGGCTTGTTGAAATAGGCCTGCGCCTGCGCGAGCGGCATGAAGACGAAGGAGTTGTCGTACTCGCTCATGCCGATGCGGAAGATGTAGACGACCTTGTAGGCCTTGACCCTGGGCGCGACCCCGAAGGGCGTGGTCACCCCGCGCGGCGAAATCAGGGTGAGCTTGTCGCCCACCGTGATGCCGAGCTTGCGCGCCAGCCCGGAGCCGATGGCGATGCCGCTGTCATAGTTCGCCAGGCTGCCCTGCGATTTCTCCGGGTGCGCCACGCCGGGAAGCGTCTCCACGTCCTGCTTGCGCAACCCCCGGACCAGGGCACCGGAATTGCCGGCATCCGTCGAGGCCATCACCTGGCCCTCGATCTCCGGGGCGGCGCGGATGACCTCCGGGTTGTTCAGCAGCCGCTTGGCCAGCGCGTCGTAGTTCGTGATCCCCTCGCCGGTCGAGGACAGCACCATGATATGCGGCTGAGCCCCCAGGATGCGTCCGATCAGCTCGACCCGGAAGCCGTTCATCACCGACATCACCACGATCAGCGTGCCGACGCCCAGCAGGATGCCGACCAGCGAGAAGCCGGCGATCACCGAGATGGCCCCCTCCTGCCGGCGCGCGCGCAGGTAGCGCCAGGCGATCAGCCACTCCAGCCGCGCGAAGGGGCGCGGCGGCCGGTGCGCGGCGCCCGCCTCGGCCGGCTTTTGTGAAGAGTCGTTCACCCAGCCCTCACAGGCCCCGATAGATGTCGCGCAGCCGCGCCACGGCAGCCTCGGGCGCCAGTTCCTCGGTCTCGCCCGTGCGCCGCGAGGTTAGCTCGACAACGCCGCGCTCCAGCCCGCGCGGACCCACGGTGATGCGCCAGGGCAGGCCGACCAGCTCCATGGTGGCGAACTTGGCGCCAGCCCGCTCGTCGGTGTCGTGGTAGAGCACCTCGAGCCCGGCGTCGTGCAGCTCGGCATAGAGCTTCTCGCAGGCGGCGTCCGTCGCCGCGTCCCCTTGCCGCAGATTGATCAGCCCGGCATGGAACGGCGTCACGCTCTCGGGCCATATGATGCCCTTGTCGTCGTGGCTCGCCTCGATGATGGCGCCCACCAGCCGGCTGACGCCGATGCCGTAGCTGCCGCCGTGGAAGGGCACCTTGTCGCCCTCGGGCGTAGCCAGCAGCGCGCCCATCGGCTCGGAGTACTTGGTGCCGAAATAGAAGATGTGGCCCACCTCGATGCCGCGGGCGACGATGCGGCGCTCCCGTGGCACCTCGCGCTGGAACAGGTCCTCGTCGTGGGTGTCGTCGGTGCGGGCGTAGAGGCCGGTCCACTCGTCGCAGATCGCCTGGATCTGCGCCTTGTCGTCATAGTCGATGTTGCGCCCGTCGAAACCAAGCTCGAGCAGGTGGCTGTCGAGGTGCACCTCGGTCTCGCCGGTCTCGGCCATGATCAGGAACTCGTGCGCATAGTCGCCGCCGATGGGCCCGCTCTCGGCGCGCATCGGCACAGCCTTCAGCCCCATGCGCTGGAAAGTGCGCAGGTAGGCGACCATCATCTGCCGGTAGCTGTGCAGCGCGCCCTCGCGGTCGAGGTCGAAGGAGTAGGCGTCCTTCATCAGGAACTCGCGCCCGCGCATGATGCCGAAGCGCGGCCGCACCTCGTCGCGGAACTTCCACTGGATGTGGTAGAGGTTGCGCGGCACGTCGCGGTACGAGCCGCAATAGGCGCGGAAGATCTCGGTGATCATCTCCTCGTTGGTCGGGCCATACAGCATGTCGCGGTCGTGCCGGTCCTTGATGCGCAGCATCTCGGGACCGTAGTCCTCGTAGCGGCCGCTCTCGCGCCACAGATCGGCGGGCTGGATGGTCGGCATCAGCATCGGGATGGCCCCGGCACGTCGCTGCTCCTGATGCACGATCTCCTCGATCCGGCGCAGCACCTTGTAGCCCAGAGGCAGCCACGAGTAGATGCCGGCGGTGGCCTGGCGGATCATGCCGGCGCGCAGCATGAGCCGGTGCGAGACGATCTGCGCCTCGGTCGGGGTTTCCTTGAGGACCGGCAGGAAGTAGCGGGTCAGGCGCATGCGTCTCCTCGCTCGCGGCTCGCATACTCGGGCGACACGGCCACCCGTGTAGGGGCATTGCGGCGCGAGGGCAAGCGGGCGCCAGCGGGCATTTGTCGCGGCTTAGGCGCCGGTTCGCGGCCGGATTCTGCTTTTGTGCTTGGTGACAAGCCAACCGCCATGGGTTAAGGGAATCGCACCAAGAGGCCAGAAAGCGTCAAGTTTTCGGCTCAAGTCTGGGGGAGGAACGACCTGCTCACGGCAGGTCGTTCTCTTTTCGGGGGGCTGTCGCTCAGCCCGGCTCGGTTCTCACCTCGCCCTTCACGCCCAGTTGCTCGGTCAGGTTGCCGAGGCGCTTCTCGACCTCCTCGCCGGCCAGTTCGGCGGCGGCGCCCTCGAGCACCAGATCCAGCCGGTCCGGAGCGGACACCGCGCGGCACGAGCCCAGGATTCCGGGCGTCGCGCCGGAGATCGCCGCGCCCAGCCGGAACACCAGCCCGAAGCGAACGGCGCGCTCCAGCGTTGCGGGGTCAACCAGCTTCATCAACCGGGAGTCCCCCAGCCTGCGCCGCCCGCGCTTGTGCCGCACCGTCAGGGCGACACCGAGAAAGAGGCGGCCGCGATGGCCGATGTCGGTCAGCGTCGTGCGCGTCGCCGTCTCCCAGCTTCCGGTGACACGGTAGTCCGGGTGCGTGCGCCAGTTCACGTCGACCAGGCGGGCAGCGGCCTCGACCAGGCGCGCCTCCTCGGCGTCGTTCGGCGCCAGCACGGTCTTCGCCCAGCCGCCGAGTTCCGCCCCGAAGCCGGGGGCACGGGCGGAGAGAAGCTCGAGCGCCTCGCACGCGGCGATCAGCGGATCGCGCGCGCGCACGGCCGCCGGCAGGTGCTCGAGGCAGACCCCCTCGCGCAGACCGAAGCCCGAGAACTCCACCTGGCCGGGGTCGAGTCCTTCGACCAGATGACGCAGCAGCCGTCCGGCGATGGGCAGGAGCGGTGCGCGCTCCTCGGAGATGCCGCGCATGCGCTTGAGCTTGCTCGGCCGCATGCCCGCGATCCATTCGCCCAGATCGCGCGTCTCATCGGTCGAGATCACGTATTCGTGCAAAACCTCGAGCGGATACCGTGCGCGCTCCATCTGCGCGTGCGCCAAGGCTCGCCACGCACCGCCGACCAGGTACATCCTGGCCCCGGGCGCCCCATAACTCCCGGCGAGCGATTTCAGCTCGGCGGCGATCTCGCTGTCGCCGGGCGCATCGGGCGCAAGCAGGCGCAAGGGGCCAAGCGGCACGCTCACCCCCGGCCCGGCCCGGCCACCACCGACGCGGCACAGCTCGAGTGAGGCGCCGCCCAGGTCGACCACGACGCCCTCGGCGCGGGGGTTGCCGAACAGCACGCCCTGGGCCGAGAGCCGCGCCTCGTCGGCGCCGCTGGCGATCTGCACGGGGATATTGGTGCGGCGTTCGACCTCGTCGCAGAACTCCGGCCCGTCGCTGGCATCGCGCACCGCTGCGGTGGCGACCGCCGCCAGCGCCCCCACGCCCAGCGCGGCCGCGATGGCGCCGAAGCGCGCGAGCGCCGCGATCGCCCGCTCGCGGCCTTCGGGGTGGAGCACGCCCGTCTGGCCAAGCCCGGCACCGAGCCGGCACATCACCTTTTCGTTGAACAGCTGCGCGGGGCTGCGCCGGTCGCCCTCGAACACCACCATGCGCACCGAGTTCGAGCCGACGTCGATGACGCCGATGCGCTCGGCAGGATGATCGATCCCGGGGAAGGACCGGGCCGGCCGGCCGAACAGCTCGTCCTGCCAGGCCCGCGCGAGAGACGCTACGGCGCGCGGCCCCGGGGCGTGGCCTGCTGTATCCGCCAGTGCAGCCTCCTTCATGCCGCCGTCAGGTCGTCGCCGGCCTCCCCCCTCGTCAGGCGCGGCGCATCGGCCGCACCGCTGCGGCCACGACCCGACAGCGAGGGATACTTCATGAAGAACTCGTGGCAACTGAAAAGTTCCTCTCCGTCCGCGACGGAGGCGCGCAGGTAGGTTCCGTCGGGCATCAGCACCCAGCTCTGCGCCTCGTCGCGCAGATTCGCGGCCATGATCTGGTCGATGATCTGGGCGTGCACCGTGGGATTGTCGACCTCGACCAGCGTCTCGACCCGCCGGTTGAGATTGCGGTCCATCCAGTCGGCCGAGGAGATGAACACCTGCGCCTGGCGCGAGGGCAGGCCGTAACCGTTGCCGAAGCACACGATGCGCCCGTGCTCGAGGAACCGCCCGACGATCGACTTGACGCGGATGTCCTCCGACAGGTTCGGCACGCCGGGGCGCAACCCGCAGATGCCCCGCACCACCAGGTCGATCTTCACGCCTTCCTGCGAGGCCCGGTAGAGCGCGTCGACCACGTCGGCCTCGATCAGGTTGTTGAGTTTGGCCCAGACCTGCCCCGGGCGTCCGGCGCGGGCATGCGCGGCCTCGGCCTCGAGCTTGTCGAGCAGCGTCCGCTTCAAGGTCAGGGGCGCCACCTGCACCTTCTCCAGCCCCTGCGGCTCGGCATAGCCCGTGATGTAGTTGAAGATTTTCGCGGCGTCGCGCGCATGGGCAGCCGAGCAGGTGAAGAGCGCGAGGTCGGTGTAGATCTTCGCCGTGATGGGGTGGTAGTTGCCGGTGCCGAAATGCGAGTAGGTGACCAGCTCGCCGCCCTCGCGGCGGACCACCGTGGACATCTTGGCGTGGGTCTTGAGGTCGAGGAAGCCGAACACCACCTGCGCCCCGGCGCGCTCGAGCTGCCGGGCCAGCCGGATGTTGGTCGCCTCGTCGAAGCGGGCCTTGAGCTCGACCAGCGCGGTGACGGACTTGCCCTCCTCGGCGGCCTCGCACAGCGCCTGCACGATGGGGCTGTCCTTGGTGGTGCGATAGAGCGTCTGCTTGATCGCCACCACGTCGGGGTCGCGCGCCGCCTGCTGCAGGAACTGCACCACGATCTCGAAGCTCTCGTAGGGGTGGTGCAGCAGCATGTCCTTCTGCCGGATCGCCGCGAAGATGTCGCCCTCGTGGTCGCGCACACGCTCGGGCAGACGCGGCGTGTAGGGGGCAAAGCGCAGGTCGGGGCGATCATCGACGACGAGCTCGGCGAGATCGGAGGTGCCGACCACGCCCTCCACCTCGATCAGCTCGCTTGGGCCGACATGGAGCCGCTCGCACAGCAGGCGCTTGAGCGGCTCCGGGGCGCCCGCGCTCAGCTTGAGCCGGATCACGCCGCCGCGGCGGCGGCGCTTCAGCGCGGTCTCGAACTCGCGCACCAGGTCCTCCGCCTCCTCGGCGATCTCGAGGTCGCTGTCGCGCAGCACCCGGAACACGCAGCGTCCCTGCGCCGCGTAGCCGGGGAAGAGCTGGCCGAGGAACATCTCGAGTAACTCCTCGACCGGCAGGAAGCGGATCTCGCCCTTTGCTCCGCTGGCCAGCCGGATATAGCGGTTGAGCTGGCTCGGGATCGGGATCAGGGCGCGCATAGGCTCGCCGTCGGCGACCCGCGTCAGGTCGAGCAGCAGCGCCAGCCCCTCGTTGGCGATGAAGGGGAAGGGATGGGCCGGGTCGAGCGCCAGCGGCGTGATCATCGGGAAGACCTGCGCCAGGAAATAGTCCTCGAGCCCCGCCCGATCCTCGCTGCTCAGTGCATCCGCCCCGATCACCTCGATGCCCTCGCCTGCCATCAGCTCGCTCAGGCAGGCCCAGGTCCGCTGCTGTGCCTGCTGGAGCGCCAGCGCGTCGCGGTCGATCAACTCGAGTTGCTGCGCCGGCGTACGGCCGTCGACCGAGGGCCGCTCCACGCCGGCCCGCATCTGGGCGCGCAGACCGGCCACGCGCACGGTGTAGAACTCGTCGAGATTGGTGCCCGAGATCGACAGGAACCGCAGCCGCTCCAGTAGCGGCTGGCGCGGGTTGTCGGCCTCCTCGAGCACGCGCCAGTTGAACGACAGCCACGACAGCTCGCGGTTCTGAAACCGGTCTGGGCTGTCAGGGTCGAAGCGCGCGGCGTGGTCCGGCGGGATCGGTTGCGCGGGGATGTTCAGGAAATCGGCGCGCATGGCTCAGCGCCCTTCGCCCGGCGCAACCCCGGCCCAGTCCAGATAGTCGGACGCCATCGCCCGCGTCACCGGCCGATGCAGGGCCAGCGACTGGCGGTCCAGCGCCTCCACCGCCGCCTCGACCGCGGCGAAGGAACGCTCGATGCGGCGCACCAGGAACTTGATCACGTCGGGCCCCACCTGAACCTGCCGGTCCGTGAAGAGTTTCACCATGAGCGATGACAGTAATGTGTCATCGGGCCGGGCCAAGCGTGCGACCGCAATTGCGCCCAGTCGCGAGGCAAGGTCCGGCAGCCCGATCGGCCAGCGCGCCGGAGCCTCGCGCCCGGTCAACAACAGCCATCCTCCCTCGGCCGCGGCAAGGTTGAGGAGATGGAACAGCGCCCGCTCGGCCGCAATGCGCCGGTCCGGCACCAGCGTGCCCAGCGCATCCACGTCCTCCACGATGCCGCAGCCGTGCCCCGCGAGCGCCTCGGTCGCGGCCTCGTCCAGGTCGGCCGCACTGATGCGCCGGGCCCCGGCCTCGTGCATCCAGACATGCGACAGATGGGTCTTTCCCGCCCGGGCCGGGCCCACCAGCGCCAGCCGCCGCCCCGGCCAGTCATGCCAGGCGGAGACCGCCCGCACCGCCTGCTCGTTGCTGGCAGAGACCAGGAAATCGGTGCGGCCGAGCGCCGGCCGGTGCTCGAGGTCGAGCGGAAGCTGGCGCGGCGCCAAGCTCATTCCTGCGCCTCCCGCTCCGCCGCCTCATCCGGGGCGCCGTCGCCGCGGTAGAGACTGCCCCGCTTGTACTGCTCGAGCCCGAAGCGCCCGATCACCCCGATCGCCGCTGCCGCCGGCACCGCCACCAGGAGCCCGACGAAGCCGAACAGCGAGCCAAAGGCGGTCAGGGCGAAGATCAGCCAGACCGGATGCAGCCCGACCCGCTCGCCCACCAGCTTGGGCGACAGGAAGTTGCCCTCGATCGCCTGCCCCACCACGAACACGCCCGCCACGGCGCCGACCATGCCCCAGTCGCCCCAGAACTGGGCCACGGCCACGCCCAGCGAGGCGATCCCGCCCAGGATGGCGCCGAAATAGGGGATGAAGCTGATCAGTCCCGCAAAGGCCCCGATCAGCAGCCCGAAGCGCAGCCCCAGCAGGCTGAGCGCCACCGCGTAGAGGATGCCGAGGCTGAGGCAGACCAGAAGTTGCCCGCGCACGAACCCGGCCAACACCTCGTCGAGCTTCCGCGCCAGCGCACGCACCGTGTCCCGGTGCTCGCGCGGCAGATAATCGTCGATCGTGGCCACCATGCGGTCCCAGTCGTTGAGCAGGTAGAACGCCACCACCGGCGTCACCACGATCAGGGTGACGTAGTCGACCAGTGCCAGGCCGCTCGACCAGATCCGGCTCATCACCGAGACGCTCCACGAATCCGCGTGCTCGCGCAGCTTCTCGAGAGCGCCGCGCAACGGCGAGGTGCTGGCGGTCAGCTCGGGCAGATGCGTCGAGATCACGCCGCGCATCCACTCGATGGCGGCCGGGGCATTGGAAATCGCCCGCTGCACCTGGTCGACCAGCACCGGGACGATCAGCACCAGCGCCAGCGCCGTGAGCCCGATCGCGACCACCGTGATGACCACGGTCGAGAGCAGCCGCGACAGGCCGAGCCGCTCGAGCCGGTCGGCGAAAGGGTCCGCGACATAGGCCAGCGCCGCGCCCAGCACGAAGGGCAGCAACACGCCGCCCAGAAGCCACAGCAGGGCCACGAGCACGGCAAGGCCGATTCCCCACCAGTATGCCTGCTCGCGAAGCGTCATGGCCTCCTGTCCCCCGTCAGCCGTTGCCGGGCCGGCCTAGCCGGACCCGCGGCGGGTGCAATTGCCGTGGCGCGAAGGGCTGCATTCACGTCGCGAACTGCTCGCGCAGGAGCCGCTCCTCCAGCCCATGGCCGGGATCGTAGAGAAGCCTGACCTCGACCTCGGACTCCGCGGCGACCTCGACGCTGCGAACGTCACGCACCTCCACGTGGTCGGCCGTGGCCGAGACGGGGCGGCGCAGCGGACTGAGCACCTCGAACGTTACCTGCGCCTCCCAAGGCAGGATGGCGCCCCGCCAGCGGCGCGGGCGAAACACGGCGATGGGCGTCAGCGCCATCAGCCGCGCCCGGATCGGCAGGATCGGGCCATGTGCCGACAGGTTGTAGGCCGTCGAGCCCGCCGGCGTCGCCACCAGCACTCCGTCGCAGACCAGCTCGGCCATCTGCTCGACGCCGTCGATCAGCACGCGGATCTTGGCCGCGTGCCGCGTCTGCCGGTGCAGCGAGACCTCGTTGAACGCCAGCGCCTCGGTGCGCCTGTCGCCCGTGTCTAGGGCTGTCATGCGCAAGGGATTGATGGCCGCGGTGCGTGCCGCGTTCAGCCGCGCGGGCAGGTCGTCCGGGCTGTAGTCGTTCATCAGAAAGCCGACCGTGCCGCGGTTCATTCCGTAGACCGGGATGCCGAGCTCCATGGTGCCATGCAGCGTGTGCAGCATGAAGCCGTCGCCGCCCAGCGCCACGATCGCCTGCGCCTGGGCCGGCGCCACCTGCCCATAGCGGTGGCGCAGCGTCTCCAGCGCCTCTTGCGCCTCGGGGGCATCGCTGCCTTGGAAGCAGATTCGCTCGAAGCTCACGCGCCCCTCGCTGGGTCGACCGGACCGGGACGGCGATCATACCGGCCCCGCTCCACCGCGGCAACGGCGCGCCCCGGCGCAGGGCTTGGCCCGCCGAGGGGCGCCGCCCTCGCCCCTAGAATCCCATAAGGCGGGAAACCTGTGCTGAGAGGTCGATTTTGGTATATTGCGGCCGCACCGGGCGTGCTAGCGGCCCCGCCAGGGCCGGCACCCCTGACCTGCCCCGCCGCGCCCGACCCGAGAGGAGACCGCCCCATGGATTCGCCCACCCGCGATGCCGGCTTCTTTACCGAGCCGCTCGAGAGCCGCGACCCCGACCTCTATGCCGCGATCCGGCACGAGCTGACACGCCAGCGAGACGAGATCGAGCTGATCGCCTCGGAGAACATCGTCTCCCGCGCGGTGCTCGAGGCGCAGGGCTCGGTGCTCACCAACAAGTACGCCGAGGGCTATCCCGGGCGGCGCTACTATGGCGGCTGCCAGTACGTGGACGTCGCCGAGAACCTGGCGATCGAGCGCGCCTGCAAGCTTTTCAACTGCAGCTTCGCCAACGTGCAGCCGCATTCGGGCGCGCAGGCGAACCAGGCGGTGAACATGGCGCTGCTAACGCCCGGCGACACCATCATGGGCATGGACCTGGCCTCGGGCGGGCACCTCACCCACGGCTCGAAGGTCAACCAGTCGGGCAAGTGGTTCCGTTCGGTGCAGTACGGCGTGACCCGGACCGACAACAACATCGACTACGAACAGATCGCCGAGCTGGCGGCCGAGCACAAGCCGCGGCTGATCATCGCCGGCGGCTCGGCCGTGCCGCGGATCATCGACTTCAGGCGTTTCCGCGAGATCGCCGACTCGGTCGGCGCCTGGTTCCATGTCGACATGGCGCATTTCGCCGGGCTGGTCGCCGCGGGCATCTATCCCGACCCGCTGGAATACGCCCACATCGCCACCACGACGACGCACAAGACCCTGCGCGGGCCGCGCGGCGGCATGGTGCTGACCAACGACGAGGAGATCGCCAAGAAGATCAACTCGGCGGTGTTCCCGCAGCTCCAGGGCGGGCCGCTGATGCACGTGATCGCGGCCAAGGCCGTGGCCTTTGGCGAGGCGCTGGCGCCCGAGTTCCGCGCCTATGCCAAGCAGGTCGTGGCGAACGCCCAGGCGCTGGCCGGGACGCTGGTCGAGGGCGGGCTCGCCGTGGTCACCGGCGGCACCGACACCCACCTGATGCTGGTCGACCTGCGGCCCAAGAAGGTCACCGGCATCGCCGCCGAGAAGGCGCTGGGGCGCGCCCACATCACCTGCAACAAGAACGGCGTGCCGTGGGACCCGGAGAAACCGACCGTGACATCGGGGCTGCGCCTGGGATCGCCCGCCGGCACCACCCGCGGCTTCGGCGAGGAGGAGTTCGCCGAGATCGGCCGCATGATCGTCGAGGTGGTGGACGGCGTCGCGCGCAACGGCGAGGACGGCAACGGCGAGGTCGAGGCCTCGGTGAAGGTCCGGGTGAAGAAGCTGTGCGAGCGCTTCCCGGTCTATGAGGGATTTTGAGACCCGGTCCGCGGCGGGCCCGGCGGACCTGCCGCCGGGCCTGCGGGCCTTGCAGGCGCAGGTCCCCGGTTTCGCCGGGGTGCCGCCGGGCCGGGTCCCGCCCCCTTTGACAGCCGCCAGATGTAGGGGCGCGTTAACCCCTCTACACAATTGATTGGCCACGCCCTATAGTGCTTGCCCTTGGACCAGCTGGAGGGCGAGATGCGCTGTCCATTCTGCGGCAACATCGAGACGCAGGTGAAGGATTCCCGGCCTGCCGAGGACCATGTCTCCATCCGCCGGCGACGCAGCTGCCCCGAATGTGGCGGCCGCTTCACCACCTACGAACGCGTGCAGCTGCGTGACCTCGTGGTGGTGAAGAAGCACGGCCGGCGCGAGGACTTCGACCGCGACAAGCTCGCCCGCTCGATCCGCATCGCGCTGAGGAAGCGTCCCGTGGAGCCCGAGCGCGTGGAGCAGATGATCTCGGGCATCGTTCGGCGGCTCGAGAGCATGGGCGACACCGACATTCCCTCCGACACCATCGGAGAGATCGTCATGGAAACGCTGGCCCGCGCCGACACCGTCGCCTATGTGCGTTTCGCCAGCGTCTACAAAAATTTCCAGGAGGCCGACGACTTCGAGGAGTTCGTCTCCGAGCTCCGCCCCGCCGCGAAGGCTGCCGCGTCCGAGGGCTGAGCCATGCACGGGGCGCAGACCCCGAAGACAGACCCCGCCGAGGACGCGCGCTGGATGCGTATGGCACTCGCGCTGGCGGCGCGCGGCGTCGGCGCCAGCGCGCCCAACCCCGCCGTGGGCGCGGTGATCGTGTGCGCCGGGCGCGTGCTCGGCCGTGGCATCACCGGGCGCGGAGGCCGGCCCCATGCCGAGACGGTGGCGCTCGACCATGCACGCGAGCGCTACGGCGCCGAAGCGCTGAGGGGCGCCACCGCCTATGTCACGCTCGAGCCCTGCAACCACCACGGCCGGACACCGCCCTGCACCGAGGCGCTGGTCGCGGCCGGGATCGGGCGCGTCGTCTGCCCGCTGCAGGATCCCCACCCCCGCGTCGCCGGCCGCGGCCTCGCCGCGCTGAGGCAGGCCGGCATCGCGGTCGAGACCGGCTTGATGGAGCGCGAGGCGCGGCGGCTCAATGCGGGCTTCCTGTCGGTCGTGGAGCGCGGGCGGCCCTGGCTGACGCTCAAGCTTGCCGGGACGCTCGATGGCCGCATCGCCACGCGCGCCGGCGAGAGCCGCTGGATCACCGGCGCGCCGGCGCGCGCCAGGGTCCATCTCATGCGCGCCCGCTCGGACGCGGTCCTGATCGGGGCGGGCACCGCCCGCGCCGACGACCCGATGCTCGACGTGCGCGGGCTCGGGTCCCGGCCGGCGCATCCCGTGCGGGTCGTCGCGGACGGCGGGTTGACCCTGCCGCTCGAGAGCCGACTCGTGCAAAGCGCGCGCGAGATCCCGGTTCGCGCCCTGCACGGGCCGGATGCGCCGCCGGACCGCCGCGAGGCGCTTCGTGGCCGGGGCGTGGAGACCGTCGAGACGGCCCCGGGCGCGGCGGGCCTGCTCGACATGACCGAGGCCTTGGCGCAGCTTGGCCGCTCGGGCCTGACCCGGATCCTGTGCGAGGGCGGCGGTCGGCTCGCCGCCTCGCTGCTCTCGGCGGGGCTGGTCGACGAGCTCGCGCTCTTCACCGCGGGCAAGGCGATCGGGGGCGACGGCCGGGCCATGGTCGACGCGCTCGGACTCGAACGCCTCGCCGATGCGCCGGATTTCACGCTCGACCGGGTCAGCGTCCTCGGCGCCGACGTGCTGACGCTGTGGCGCCAAACGCCGGACTGACCTCGCAACGGACTGACCTCGCAACGGACTGACCTGGCGCCGGACTGACCTGGCGCCGGACTGGCTTGGTGCTGGCCTGGCCTGGCGCCGGACTGGCCTGCGGCCGCGAGCAAGCCGCGCCGGCGGCCCCGGTCGGGCCTGGCCACGGCGCGGCGCCGGCCTACATCGGCCGCGCCAGGTTCTTTGCCGATCCGGCGAAGGTCACCAGCGGCGCCACCGACTGCAGGATTTTCATCCACCGCGTGAACGGCGCCGAGGTCACATAGAGCGTGTCGCCGTCGCGCATGATGAACTCGCGGGCCAGGAACATGCCGCCAGGCTGGGTCAGGTCGATCAGGTAGACCATGCGCCGCGGCCCCTCGACGGATTTCCCGGGCAGAACCTTCGCCGCGACGCCTGGCAGCTCGCGGCGGAAGAGGAACACGCCGGTCGGGTCGGCGGCGCCGTCGACCAGGCCGCCAACGGTCCCCAGCGCACGCTCGACCGACAGCTCGCGCACCGGAAAGGGCACGGTCGCCGGCTTTCCAACCGCTCCGAGCGCGGTGAAGATCCGCCGGTCGCGCTCGGCAATCACCGCATCGCCGTTGCGCAGTGCCACGTTGTTCGCCGGATCGTCGTAGAGATCCTGCACCCAGATCTCGCCGGTCTGGTTGCCGCGCCTGAGCTTGAGCAGCACGACCTCCGGCTCCTCGGTCACGCCTCCGGCGCGGGCGAGCATGGGCAGGAGCCGCTCGGTCTCGGGCTCGATCGTGTAGAGGCCCGGCTTGCGCACGCGTCCCTGCAGGCTGACGATCCGGCCCCGCCCCTCGGAGGCGAACACGTCGACCTGCGGGTTCAGCGTCTTCTCGGACAGCCGCGCCCGGATGACGTCGCGCAATCGACTCACGGTCCGGCCGGCGGCGCGGACGAGGCCGACATAGGGAACGTAGATCATCCCGCGCTCGTCCACCTCGACCTTGGGAAGCCGGGTGGCCCCAACCCCGTCGGGGCTCAGAAGCCCCTGCTCCACGTTCTCCCACACGGTGATGGACAGCACGTCGCCCCGGGCGATCCTCGCCGTGTCGACCGGCGCGACGTCGCGGAAGTTGCGATCGAACCCCATGCGCTCGTCGATATGCGTGGCCCGCGCCACCGCGGCTGTGACGCGCACGACGTCGTAGTCCAGCGTCTTCGGCGCCGGGGCAGTCACCTCCTCGTAATACGGTCCGCTGCGCGGCAGGGCGCAGGCGCCGAGGCCCAGCATTACTCCGGCGAGCAGCACGGCGCGGACGGGTCGGATCACGGATGTCATGCTTCGTTCCTCGTCTCGGGGGCAGTGATCGTCGCTTGGCCGCTGATCGGGCGGCCCGTCACCTCAGACCGCCAGGCGGCGCAGCACCTCCGGCCGGGCCCGCGCCTTCGGCCAGTCACGGCGGAAGGGGATCGGGGCGGCAACGCCCGACGGCGCTTCTGCGCTTTTCAGCAGACGTTCGTAGGGGTCCTGCCGGGCGAGCATCGCGGCGGGCAGCCGCTCGAGCAGCGCCGCGATGCCGGCCTCGGAATAGAACGATCCCTCGATCTGGGAGGTGGCGAGCAGAAAGCGGCGGAACCGCGCGTAAGCGGCGCGGTCAGGCGGCTCGGGCGCGGCAAAGAACGCCTCCAGAGGCTGGCGCGACGTCAGCCCCGGGCGGGCATAGACGGCGCGTCCCAGCGCGGCCACGGGCAGGCCGCGGCACAGCGCCGGCTGGGCGCCGGTCGAGTTCACGGTGACCACCGTGCGCGCCCGCTCGAGCGCCTCCGCGAGCCCGTCGCCGCCATCGAGGTAGACCACGCGGCCGGCCACGCCCAGGTCCCTCGCCTCGCGCGCGATGACGCGGCCGAGGCGCTCGCGCCCGTCCTCGAAAGGGTGCGACTTGAACGTCAATACCTCACCCGCCGGCGCGCCCCGCGCGAAGGCCCGGAGACAGTCGCGCACGAAGGCGGCCGAGCTGGAATAGTCGGAATAGCTTTGCAGCGAGGCGTCGAACGAGAGCTGCAGCAGCACCAGGTGATAGGGCCGCCCCCCGGCGGCGAGCCGGCGCATGCGCCATCGGTGCACCCGGCGGCGCACGGGCAGGCTGGCGATACGCAGCAGCGACTTGGCAACCTCGCGCCACAAGCTCATGCCGCGCGGGCTCCGGTGCCAGCCATAGCGCGCAGAGGGCAGCAGCAGGCGGGCATGATAGCGCAGCGAATGCCACAGGTGCGGCCCGTAGGCGCCCCAGCCGTCATGGGCCGGAGTCTCCTGCGGACGTCCGGGGCCCAGCGCCGCCGCCATCCGTTCGAGCGGGATGTCGTTCAGCGTCGAGTTGCCGTTGTTGCCGCCGCGCTCGTAGGTGACCCAGTGCGGCCGGAGATAGCCCTCCTCCAGGCAGTGGCAGACCAGCCCGCGCTGCCAGGCCAGCGCCACCGCCATGGCGTGCTCGAACCGGCTGTCGCCGTAGAGCACGATGTCGGTGACGCCGTGGGCCTCGAGATACCGCTCCAGCCACACGCCATAGCGGCCCCCGCCCGCATACCGGTCGAGCGGACCGGCCCCGGCCCATTCGGCCTCGTCCGAGGCATTGAAGGCGATCCGACGCACGCAGGCGCCGCTGGCGGCGAGGGTTGTGGCGAGGCGCCTGAAGAACGGCCCGTGCGGGCCCTGAAGGAACAGAAAGACGCGCCCGCTCGCATTGCCCATCGCCGCCTTTGGCCCCCTCGACCCGCTCGGCTGTACCAGGACCGGACCGCTATCACGATGACGGTTAAGGAAGCCCTTACGACGCGAGGCGCCTTGCCGGGCGCGGCGCCTTCCGCTATCGGTCGCGACCAGGCCATATGCGAGCCCACCGCACGGGGCAGGACGGCAGCATGTTCACCGGAATCATTCGCGAGCTCGGCACCGTGCTCTCGCGACGCGACGCGGGCGATACCTATCTCAGGATCGCCTGCCGCCGTTCGCCGGAGTCCTTCGAGCCGGGCGCCTCGATCGCCTGCAACGGCATCTGCCTGACCGTGATCGAGGCCGGGCAGGACGGCGCGCAGAACTGGTTCGAAGTCTCGGCCTCGGCCGAAACCAGGGCCTGCACCACGCTCGGCGACTGGCGCCAGGGCACGCCGGTGAACCTGGAGCCGGCGCTTCGCGTCGGCGACGAGCTCGGCGGGCATATCCTCTCGGGCCATGTCGACGGGGTCGGCGAGATCACCGCGGTCCGGCCCGAGGGCGACAGCCACCGCCTGACCGTGCGCGCACCCCAGCGACTGGCCGGGTTCATCGCGCCCAAGGGCTCGATTGCGCTCGACGGCATCTCGCTGACCGTGAACGAGGTCGAGGGTGCGCGCTTCGGCGTCAACATCATCCCGCATACCTGGGAGGTCACCAGCCTCTCGGGTGCCGAGCCGGGCACGAAGGTGAACCTGGAAATCGACCTCCTGGCGCGCTACGTCGCGCGGCTCCAGCAGGTCGCGGGCTGAGGCCCGGGGGACGCAATGGCCGAGCCCGATTACAGCGACTACATCTCCTCCGTCGCCGAGATCATCGACGAGGCGCGCAACGGACGCATGTTCCTGTTGATCGACCACGAGGACCGCGAGAACGAGGGCGACCTGATCATCCCCGCCCAGATGGCCGGGCCCGACGCGGTGAACTTCATGGCCAAGCACGGGCGCGGGCTGATCTGCCTCGCCATGGAGGGCCGGCGCATCGACGCCCTGGGGCTGCCGCTGATGTCGCCCACCAACCAGTCGCGTCACGAGACCGCCTTCACGGTCTCGATCGAGGCGCGCGAGGGCGTCACCACCGGCATCTCGGCGCATGACCGCGCGCGCACCATCGCCGTCGCCATCGATCCGAACTCCGGCCCCGGCGACATCGCCACGCCGGGCCACGTATTCCCGCTCAGGGCGCGCGATGGCGGCGTGCTGGTCCGCGCCGGGCACACCGAGGCCGCCGTCGACGTCGCGCGGCTCGCCGGGATGATCCCGGCCGCGGTGATCTGCGAGGTGATGAACGACGACGGCACCATGGCGCGGCTGCCCGACCTGATGGCCTTCGCGCAGCGGCACCAGCTCAAGATCGGCACGATCTCGGAGCTGATCGCCTACCGGCTGCGCTACGACAACCTGGTGCGCGAGACGGCCGCCGACACCGTCACCTCGACGATCGGCGGCGAGTGGGAGATCCGCATCTTCCACGACCAGCCCGAAGGGGCCGAGCACCTGGCGCTGGTCATGGGCGATCTCGGGGCCGACGGGCCGGTGCTGGTGCGCATGCACGTGCTCGACCCGTTCGACGACCTGCTGGCGCTGCACCCCGACCGGTTCGAGCAGGTGCCCGACTCCATGGCCGCCATCGCCGCCGAGGGGCGCGGCGCGCTGGTGCTGCTGCGCGACATGTCGCCGGGTGCGCTCTCGGCCAAGCTGCGCGCCACCGGCCCCTCGTCGCGCCAGCTTCGCCAGTATGGCGTCGGCGCCCAGATCCTGCACGCGCTGGGCATCCGCGAGCTGGTGCTGCTGACCAACTCGCCCGCCCCCCGCGTGGTCGGGCTCGAGGGCTACGGCATCTCCATCGTCGGCACCCGGCCGATCCCGAAGCGAGGGGGCTGAGATGGCCTCGACCGAGCAAGAAGGCGCGCTCCCCCTGCCCCGGCTGGCGCCGCCGCCGCGGCTGCTCCTGGTGGCCGCACCGTTCTACCGCGGAATCGCCGACGGCCTGATCGCCGGGGCGCGCATGGTGCTCGACGCTGCCGGCGCGCGGCACGAGCTGATCGAGGTGCCGGGCGCGCTCGAGGTCCCCGTCGCGATCCGGCTTGCCGCCGAGACCGGCACCTGGGAGGGCTATGTCGCGCTCGGCTGCATCATCCGGGGCGAGACCAGCCATTACGAGCTGGTCTGCGGCGAGAGCGCGCGCGGGCTCACCCTGCTCGGCGTCGAGCGCGGGCTCGCGGTGGGCAACGGCATCCTGACCTGCGAGACCATGGCGCAGGCCGAGGCGCGGGCGGATCCTGAGGGCATGGACAAGGGCGGCGGCGCCGCGGCCGCGGCGCTGCACCTCGTGGCGCTGGCGCGGCGCTTCCGCGGCCGGCCGGAGCGCGGCACGCCGCCATCCGCCGATGACGACATCCTTCTGGCCGATCAGCCCGGGCCCCGGAGCAAGGCCTGAGATGGCCCTGCGTCCCCACACCGAGGCGCGCTTGGCCCGGTCGGCCGCGCGGCTGGCGGCGGTGCAGGCGCTCTACCAGATGGAGATCGCCGGCGCGCCCTGGAAGACGGTGCGCGAGGAGTTCGAGGCCCACCGCCTCGGCGCCGAGATCGAGGGTGAGCAGTACCGCGAGGCCGACATCGAGCTGTTCCGCGCCATCCTCGCCGGCGTGGTCGAGGACCAGGCGGCGATCGACCAGCTCACCGACCGCGGGCTGGTGGCGAAATGGCCGCTCGGGCGCATCGACGCCACCCTGCGAGCGCTGTTCCGGGCGGCGGGCTACGAGCTGACCGCCCGGCCCGACATCCCACCCCGGGTGACCATCGGCGAATATGTCGACGTGGCCAAGGCCTTCTTCGCCGAGGGCAAGGAGGCGGCGTTCGTCAACGCCGTGCTCGACCAGATGGCCCGCGAGGTGCGCGCCGGGGAGATGGCGCCGCGCTGAGACGCCCCGGCCGCGATGGGCACGCGTGCCAACTATTCTAAGACACTGATTTCATTGTGAATGCGCCGTGCACGTTTTTGCGGCATGTGCCGCCGTGCGCCGCCTTGTGCCGTTGCGGGTATGGCGGTGCGGGACACTATGGCCGCGCTCGGCGCTTTTCCCCCGGCCCGCCCTCGCCTACCTTACCGCCATGAACTACGTGCCCCCCCGCATCGAGCCCACGCGGCGCCCGCTCTCGATGCTCGAGAGCCTGCGCGCGGCGCGGCGCAACGTGCTCGAGATCATTCCCGAGCTCGCCTTCATCCAGCCCATGGTCTCGGGCCGGCTCGGCACCAACTGGCACATGGTGCAGGACCCCGGCGCGCTGCGGCGCATCTTCCTCGACAACGTGGCGAACTATCCCAAGTCCGAGGTGATGCTGCGCATGCTGCGCCCGGCCGTGGGCGACAGCCTGTTCACGCTCGAGGGTGAGGAGTGGCGCTTCCAGCGCCGCGCCGTCGCCCCCGTCTTCACGCAAAAGAACGTCACCGCGCTCGCGCCGGTGATGACAGCGACCGCCGCACGCGCCTGCGAGCGGCTTGCCGGCGCGGCCGAGGCCGAGGCCGAGATGGTCTCGCAGATGCTGGCCGCGACCTTCGACGTGATCTGCGAGGTGGCGCTCTCGGGCCGCGAGCATTTCGACGCGGCGGTCTATGGCGCCGCCATCACCCGCTATTTCGAGACCATCGGCCGCGCCTCGCTGCTCGACTTCCTGCACGTGCCGGACTGGATCCCGCGCCCCGGCCAGCTCATGGGGCGCGGCTCGGTCCGCACCATGCACCGCATGGTTGCCCGCGCCATCGAGGACCGGCGCCGCCACGCCACCGGCAAGGCCGACGACCTGCTCGACCACATGCTCAAGGCGGCCGACGCCGAGACCGGGCGGCGCATGACCCCCGAGGAGCTGCTGCACAACATGCAGTTCTTCATCGTCGCCGGCCACGAAACCACGGCGCTGGCGCTCTCGTGGTCGCTGCTGCTGCTCGCAGGCGACCCACAGGTGCAGGAACGCGCGCGCGCCGAGGCCCAGGCTGCGCTGGGCGGCGCCCCGGCTGCCGGCGCCGGGCACCTCGGCCGGGCGCCTTACGTGCGCCAGGTGATCGAGGAGGCCATGCGACTCTATCCCCCCGTCGGGCTGCTGGCGCGCAACGTGCGCGAGCACGACCTGCTCGCCGGGCGCGAGGTCAGGCCGAACGACATCCTGTTCCTGCCGATCTACGCGCTGCATCGCCACCGCATGTGGTGGGACGAGCCCGACGCCTTCGACCCGGACAACTTCGCGCCCGAGAAGGCCCGGGCCCGCGACCGCTACCTGCACGTCCCGTTCGGCGCCGGGCCGCGCATCTGCGTCGGCGCCAACTTCGCCTTGATGCAGGCGCAGATCATCCTGACGACGCTGATCGCCCGCTTCCGCTTCGCGCTGACGAAAGGGCCGCAGCCCCTGCCGACCATGGCCATGACGCTGAGGCCCGACCGCGGCGTGCACCTGCGCGTCACATCGCTCTGAGCGACTGCGGCGCTGATCCGGTGCTTGCCGACCGGGCGCCCTGCACCCGCCCCGGTCCCGCTACTGGGTCTGCAGGTCCTGGGCGGTGATATGGCCGAAGTTGCCCAACAGCTGCTGCAGGATGGACAGCTGGCGCCCGTAGGTCGGCGTCGTCTGGGTGGCGAGATCGATGACCCGGCCGTCCTTCAGGCCGTACTTGTTCACGGCCTTGACGACGCCGTTGTCGTCGAAACGCACGGCGATGATGCGCCGGCTGACCACCTTTGGGGCGTGGTAGGTGTAGCTCTCCGACTTGAAGGCGATGTAGTACCAGGACTTCTTGTCGAACTCGCTGTGCACCACCGGCCTGCCGATCTTCTCGGCCACGCTTTCGCGCGTGTCGTGGCCGACGGAGATCTTCGCCAGCAGCGCATCGTCCGGCGCATAGCCGTGGGTGTGTATCGTGGGCGAGCAGGCTGCGACGGAACCGGCCAGCACCACCGCCAGAACAATACCCCTGATGCGATTCATCGACCGGCTCCCTGGAACATCTCCCGCTTTTCCCCTACCCCGCGGTTGCTCTAGATTCAAGCAGTGCGACAGAGGCGCCGCCCGGCTCGCCCCTGTCGCCGCGGCGCGCAGATCGGATATGGGGATCGGACCTTGACCACAAACCGCACCGATAACGTCCCGGCCCCTCCCCTCGCGCGGCCGGTTCGCGTCGCGCGCCTGAGCCGCAAGCAGCCGACGCCCTTCGATATCGAGGCCGACGCGGAAGAGCTGGGCGCCGTGGCTGCCTTCCTCGACCTGCCCCGGGTCGAGCGGCTGAGCTTCAAGGGCGCCATCGCGCCCGCGGGCGCCGAGGGCTGGGAGGTCAGCGGCCGGCTGGTGGCGCGGCTCGAGCAGACCTGCGTGATCTCGCTCGCCCCCGTGCCCGCGCACCATGACGCCGAGATCCGGCGCCTCTACCTGCCCGCGGACCAGGTGCCCGCGGTCCGCGAGGTCAGGATTGCGCCCGACGAGGAGGACGAGCCCGACACGTTCGAGACCACCATCGACCCCGGTGCCCTTGCGCTCGAGAGCCTCGCGCTTATGCTCGACCCCTATCCGCGCGCGCCCGGAGCGGAGCTTGGCCAGACCCGCTTCGCACCGCCCGGCGCGGCGCCGATCGAGGAGGAGGAGGACCGTCCCTTCGCCGACCTCGCCGCGCTCAAGCGCCGGCTTGAGAGGGGCGGCCACTGAATGGCGGGCGACCGGGGGATCGAGCCATGCGGCAGGCTGGTGCGGCTGGAAAAAACTCTTGCCCCGGAGGGCAAAACGAGTATTTTCCGCGTCTCGTTTCCCCGAGAGGTTCGGCCCAGAGCGCGTCGCTCGGTGATCGCGCCGGGAACGGCACGAGTGCCCGGGCCTGCGATCGGCCGCGATGGCGGCCCGGACGACAAGCAGGATAGAGGATCGACATGGCTGTCCAGCAGAACCGGAAGACCCGGTCCAAACGCAACATGCGCCGCTCGCACGATGCGCTGAAGCCCGTGAACAACGTCGAGTGTCCGAATTGCGGCGAGCCCAGGCTGCCGCATCACGTCTGCGGCGCCTGCGGACATTACAACGGCCGCGAGGTCGTGGCGCAGCCGGCCGAGACCGACCTCGAAGACGACGCGGCATAGACACGGGCCGCTCGCCAGACCGGGAACCGGGCGCATGCGGGCCGTTGGCCGCATCGGGGATTAGGACATGAGCCGGAGCACGGTGATTTCCATCGACGCGATGGGGGGAGACCGGGGACCAGGCGCGATCCTGACGGGAATGGCCCATGTGGCGACGGCGAACCCGGAGCTGCGGTTCATCGTCCACGGCGACGAGGCGAAGCTGAAGCAATTGCTCGGCCGCCGCTCCGGCCTCGCCGGGCGCTGCGAGCTGCACCACGCCAGCCAGACGGTCTCGATGTCGGAAAAGCCCTCGCGCGCCTTGCGCGACGGGCGCGACAGCTCGATGTGGAAGGCGCTCGAGACGGTCGCCAACGGCGATGCCCGGGTGGCGGTGTCCTGCGGCAACACCGGCGCGCTGATGGCCATGGCCATCGTCGTGCTGCGCAAGGCGCCCGGGATCGACCGCCCTGCCATCGCGGTGAACTGGCCCTCGCGGGTCGCACACGGCTTCAACACGGTGCTCGACATGGGCGCCGACGTGCGCGCCGAGCCGAGGAACCTGCTGCAATACGCCGTCATGGGCGCCGAGTACGCGCATCTCAACTTCGGCATCGAACGCCCCCGCGTCGGGCTGCTCAACGTC
>NZ_JBZSYN010000141.1:0-5321 GCF_058622915.1 Thermohalobaculum sp.
GGCTTCGTTCAGGCACGGGATGAGAATGGTCACTTCCGGCACCGCGTCCGGCACCGCATGGTCCGTTCTCGACTCGGACAACTGCGCCATGATCGGCTTCCGCAGGAAACGCAAGCGAGCAAGGGCATAGTTAAACAGCCAAGCGTTCCCTTTTGCCAGAAAATTAAGCCGGGAAGCTCAACCGGGAACGAAGCGGAATATGCGCAACGGCTCAACGCTTGGAAGGGGCTTTAGCCATGACGGCCGCTCCGCTTCGGCCCCGGAACTCTTGTCGACGCCCGACCAGGGCGCGTAGGCCGCGCGATCGCAGACCAGGACATAGTCGATCCGCCAGTCGCGCAGAATCCGGTAGGCCTGCTTGCGGTCCGCTTTGGCCAGTCGGATAGCGGCGAGGTTGCCGGCATAGTTGCGGTGATGCGGCGAGCCGAGCACCCAGTGGGGCGTGCGCAGGAGTACATAGGATCCGAACTCGATTGAGGTCGCCACCCGGCCGGGCGGCAGCGCTGCCACCTGCGCCATCTGTTTCTCGCCGGCGCAGTCGGCGTACATGGCGCGCACCTTGGCGCCTTTGGCCGTGGCGTCCCCCCCGCCCGGCAGCTCGACCAGCCTCGTCGGGAAGGGAGTCTGCGTCAGCCAGATCGCGACCAGGAGTGCGGGCTTCAGGACATTCACGAGGCCGGGCAGGGCCGACACCGAGGCCATCAGATAGGCCGCACCGAAGGCGCTGAATGGTAGCGAGCTGTTTGTGCCGCGGAGTTCGCTCAACGAGATCGCCCAACCCGTGACCAGGACCGCGCCCAGGACAATCCAGCCCTGGCGCCTTCCTGCCGGCGCCGTCCAGGCGCCGAGCGCTAGGCCAGCAAGGCCGACCAGCGGCCAGAGCGTCAGCATGTAGATCTGCACCACCTGCGAGCTGCCAAGGATCTGAACGAAATTGCGCGCCTCCATCCGGTGCCTGATCCAATCCATGGTCTCCGGATCGAGCTGGGCATAAGGCCCGGCGAGGCATTCGGGATAGGACCGGAGCACGACCGCGGTCGGCACCGAGACAGCCACCGCAAGGGCCGCGATGCGCCAGCCGCGATGTCCATCTGCTGGCAGAACCCGGGCGGCGAGCGCGCTGATTCCGGCGCCCAGCACGATCGCCGTGACATAGACGATCGAGAGCGCATCGCACCAGCCGACCAGACGCTGGGCGGGTGGAACCGTCAACACCATGGCCAGAGGCGTGCCGAGCGCGAGAACGGCGAGAAAGGCGATCGCCTGCCGGCGCGCATCGCGTCCTCCGAACGCCCATCGCACCGCCATGACCGCCGAAACCACGATGATCACCGGCAACTCCTCGAGCCCGATCGACAGTGACAGGCATGCGAGCGCCGCCGCCAGTGCCGGTTCGAGGGCGCGCCCGCCGCCAGGAAGCAGCAGGAGCGCCGCCGTCATCATCAGGATCGTCTGGACGTAATGGTAGTCGACCCGGCCGGGTGGCATAGCGTAGTAGACTGCAACGGCCGCGATGAACCCTACGCAGATGAGCCCGCGCCTGCCCGCCACCCAAGCGCCTATCGCCCCGCTCGCCAGAACGTAGAGAAAGCTGCAGAACATCGGCCAGACGACGGCACTAGCCAGCACGGCCTGCTTCTCGCCGACCCAGGGGGTGAAGATCGCCATCAGCAGCGCCAGCGGCAGATCGATCACGCGCGACCAGTGCATTGGTGCTGCGTTCGCCGCCCCAAGCCGGTGCTGGTGCAGGTCAAACCAGCCCTGACCTTGGAAGAAGTCCCGCGCCTGTACCAGGCGCATCGCGTCATCGGGCATGATCGCAAGCTGGGCCCCGTCGACCGTCAGCGGGTTCGGCGCCGCCAGCAGGACCGGGATCGTCGCGAAGAGCAAGCTGACCATCAGGACGGTGCCAGGCGGCACTGGGCTATGCCCGCTGGGCTGAACGCGGCCAAAGCTGGCTGAGTCAGTCAATTTTGCGCTCGGAACGCGTCACCGGACACCCCACCCGGGCCACGATCGACGACTATTTATCGGACGCGGGCGTATTAAACAGCAAATTCCACAGTACCGTTCTATCTGCATCTCCCGTTGTTGCCCAATTGCAATTCATTCGCCAGCAGCCCCAAGCGGCGAGGCAAATTGGCGAGTCGGTGCGAGGCCGCCTTGCTAAATTTTTCCAAACCCCGCAGGCCGGGGTCGGTGGCGGCAAAGAAACGGCGGCGGCGGCCAGGCAGCGCCAGGCTCCGGTCACTGCCGGGCCATTCGTGTCACTGGTCACCGGGAACGCCGTAGGAGGGTGCCTCGCGCGGGTCGAGGGCACGACGGATATAGGCGTCCAGCTGCGGCTTGTAGATTTCCCAGGCCCCGGCAAGGGCAGCGATAGGGCAGTCTTCGGTCCAGTCGCAGCGCAGGTCGGCGACCGGCCAGCTCACATTGTCGACGAGCTTGAGACCGGCGGAATGCACCGGGCCGGCCTCGCCGCCCGCGGCCAGACCGGCGCGCAGGGCGGCGATCAACCGGTCGCCCAGATGGCCGGATGTGCCGAGAAATCCGTCGACGATGGCCTGCGGCACGCCGTCGTTGGCCAGCAGATTGCCGCCGGAGGCAACGTCGCGGGCCTGTGCCTCGGCCCAGATGCCAAGGGAGTTTGACCCGGAATGAATGGCCGTGCGCCCATCCTTATCGACCGCGAGCACCTGCCGGTACTCGATGAACCTGCCGCGCCGCTTCACCTCGTCGATGGCCTCGGAAGCACTTACCCCCCGTTCCATCAGGTCGAGCGCGAGCGGCCCCAGGGTCGGGTCCGTGACGTTCTGCGAGGCCACCGCACCGACGCCGGCACGGGCGTAGGAGCAGCGCGCGGCGACGGCCGGCGAGGAGGAAGAGATCGCGACGCCAAACATGCCGCTGTCGGGGCAACGGGCAACCAGCGAGAACGTCATCGCATCACTCCGGGATCACAGCGGTGCCGTCGATCTCGACCAGCCACTCGGGCCGGGCCAGGGCCTGGACCACTAGCCCGGTCGAGACCGGATGCACGCCTTTAATATACTCACCCATGGTGCGGTAGACGGCCTCGCGATGGCGCACATCCGTGAGGTAGACGACGATCTTGACCAAATGCTCCATGCTTCCGCCGGCCTCCTCCAGCACCTGCTTGATGTTCTGCATGACCTTGTGTGTCTGCACGACCGGGTCGTGGCTGTCGATGCTGACAGCGTCGTCGAGGCTCTGCGGGCACTGGCCGCGCAACCACACGATCCGCCCTCCCCGGGTGACGACTGCTTGGCAAAGATCGTTGTCGAGGATTTGCTCCGGATAGGTGTCCTTGGTGTTGAACTTGCGAAGGCGGGTATGCGCCATCTTGGTCGTCCTCCGATCAACTATCCATGTCTGGGCCATGTGTCGCTAGCGTTGTCACTGGCTATGCGTGCTCGGTCCTGCGTCTGGCCGACGGATGATATGCCAGATAGCTGCGCTGCGTGCAGATGTGGTCCGCAAGATACCGCGCGTCGTGCCAAACGCCCCAGATGAAGCTGGACCCCCTGCGTGACAGCCATGGCAAGCCCAGGAAATAGATACCGGGCTCGGCCGAGACACCTCGCTCATGCTTCGGCCTGCCATTTTCATCGAACGCATCGACCTTCAGCCAGCTGAAATCCAGGGCGTAGCCCGTGGCCCAGATAATCGACGCTATTCCGGCCCGTGCCAGGTTCAGCTCGAGGACGGGATCTGTCACGCAGGGCGGGTCCGGTTCGATCCTGCGGGCATCGGTTTCCTCGGGAAAGTCGAGACCGTTGCGGACAATGTAGGCGTCGGCCTCGTCCAGCAGCGATAGGTAGTAGGCATCCCCCTTCGCAATATTGTGCGCAAGATCCGGCGCAAAGGTGACGACGCCCTCGCTGCAGGACACCGTCCGGCCGACCAGCGTCATGCCTCGGGCGGCAAGGTGGCGAAAGTCGACCGTCCGGCCGCCATGCGCACCGCTGACCGCGATCGTGACATGTTCCGTGCCCGGCTCCCGAGCCTGGGCGTCCCACTTGCCCAAAACCCCGAGCCACCAGCAGTAGTCGCGCCCGCGATAGGCCCGCGGCGGACGATCGTGCGGGCCCACCGAAAGCCAGACGCGTCGGCCCGCCTCCACGAGCTCGTCGGCGATCTGGACCCCCGACGAGCCGGCTCCGACCACCAGCACCGCCCCCTGGGGCAACTGTCCGGGGTTGCGGTAGGCGCTGGAATGGAGCTGTGTGATCCTTGGGAAATCGGGGACAATGGCCGGGATGACGGGGCGCTGGAAGGGTCCGGTGGCGGCGACCACCCTATCGGCTTCGATCGGGCCGGCCGAGGTCTCGACCCGGAAGCCGGCGCGACCGACGTTCCTGCGTACCTCCCTGACCTCCACCCCGCAGCGGATCGGGGCAGCGATCCTTTTCGCGTAGGCGACGAAATAATCCGCGATCGTCTCCTTCGGGGCGAACGCATCCGGATCGATTTCCGCAAATTCCATGCCGGGAAACCGATCGTGCCAGGCCGGACCGTTGGCGACCAGGGAGTCCCATCTTGCCGAGCGCCAGCGCTCGGCGATCCGGTGTCGCTCGAGAACCAGATGGGGCACGCCTGCCTTGCCCAGGTGCTCGCTCATGGCCAGCCCGGCCTGGCCGCCACCAACCACCAGCGTGTCCACTTTTTCAGCCGACATTCCTGCGCCCCTTCCGGCTGTCCGCGCATTTCCGCCTGTCTAGCGGATCGGCCGGAGCGAGATAAACACGAATTCATCAAGCCATGCAGAGCCTGTCCGGAATGCTGGCATGATTCTGGACATTCATCGCCGCCGATCTCGATCCTGGGCCGCTGGGTCAGGATTGATAAACGGGCCCCCCACTCAGGGCCAGCTCTGACTTACAGCACTTGGATATGGAGGGCCTCATAGCTGCCGACCGTCTCGGGTCTTCAGCGGCCAGTTTGACCGTCTTCGATCGCTCCTTGCCCAACACCACGCGGCCTGCCACGGATTGACGCCCGGCACCCGATCAGCGGGATGGTTCATGAAATCCGGCACCGGCTGATGTTGCGCAATAGGCTTGCCGGATCCGCCCGTCACAAGACCCTCTGCAATCTCTGCATGCGGTGAAGCCGGGCGCATGTGCCGTCGCATCGTCCCGGCGCGCACCGCCGACAGTGGCTAGAGCGCGTTCCGGCTTTGCCGAGTCATTGGCGGGGTTCACAGGGGCGCTCTGACGTTCGAGTCTCTGCCTCAAACAACGACGAGGCAGGGCATGAGCAGGGCCTATTCGGCGGACCTTCGGGGGCGAGTGATCGAC
>NZ_JBZSYN010000142.1:0-19641 GCF_058622915.1 Thermohalobaculum sp.
CCGTCACCCGGGTCGCCTTTGGCGCGAGATCGAAGGTCAGCCGGACTTCGTCGACCAGCCAGTCGGGCGGGCGGTAATCGGCGAGGCGGACCTTCTTGTGCGGCGTCGGAGCGGTGTCGGTGCGCATGGGGGATTCTCCTCTCGGACGGGCGCGAGACTAGCGGCTCGGGCCGAACCTTCCTAGGCCCCCGCCCTCGCCCCTTTCTCGTCTCCCGGCGATCGGCTAGAACGGCGCCCGGGCAGAAAGACGGGCAGGGGATGACGAAACAGGCGCGCGGAGCCAAGGGCCGCGGCCGGCGCAAGGCGCCGGCGAAGCCGCCGCGGCGGCCGGTGCCGCGCGAGCCCGATCCCTGGGCGCAGCTCACGCTGATCGTGCTGGGCGTGGTGCTGGCGCTCAGACTTGGCATCAACGCGCTGGAGCTGGTTCCGGTTCATTTCGGCGAGGCGCAGGCCTGGGCCGACGGCCAGGCGCCGGCGCTGGGCTATTTCTTTGCGCCACCGCTGCTCGCCTGGATCATGCGCGGCGCCACCGAGGCGCTGGGCGACACGCTGTTCGCGCTGCGCCTGCCGGGGGCGGCGGCGCATGCGCTGATCGGCTGGCTGATCTTTCTCGCCGGGCGGCGGCTGTGGGACGGGCGCACCGGGTTCTGGGCGGCGGCGGGCTATACCGCGGCGCCGGGCGTTGCCTTCTCGGCCATGCTGATGTCGGCCGACCCGGTGGTGATGCTGTGCTGGGCCGGGGCGCTCTATGCGCTGGTGCGCGCGACGGACGAGGAGGCAGATGCACAGCCGCGGCTGTGGTGGCCGGTGCTGGGCGCGCTGATCGGGCTGGGCCTCATGGCGAGCTACACCATGGCCGCCTTCGTCCTGGGCGCGCTGGGCTATGGCCTGGTCTCGGCGCGCGGCCGGGCCTGGAAGGGGCCGGCGCTAGCCACGGTGGCGGCGCTGGCGGTGTTCGCGCCGAACATTTGGTGGAACGCGGCGCACGGGCTGATCGCCTGGCGCCACTTCGCCGCGGCGCTCGACCCGGGGCGCGGCCATGTCTCGGCGCTGGCGCTGGCCGAGTTCGCGGGCGTGCAGTTGGGTCTGATCGGCCCGGTGTTTCTCGCCGCGATCGGGGTCGCGCTGAGAAACCGCGCGTTCTGGCGCGAGGACCGGGGCATGCGGCTGGCGGCCTGGCTCACGCTGCCGCTGCTCGCGGCGCTGGCGGCGCTGGCGCTGGCCAGGGGGACGAACGGCACCTGGACGGCGCCGGCCTACGTGGGCGGGGCGCTGATGGCGGCGCGCTGGCTGGTGCGGGCCGGCGGCCTGCCGGCGCTGAGGGCGCAGCTGGGCGTCGGCGTCGCGGCCTCGCTGACGCTGTGGACGGCGGCGGGGCTCTATGCCGGGCAGGCGGACGCGCTGACCCGGCGGCTCGACCCGTTCCGGGCGACACGGCTGAGCCGGCCATTCTGCGAGCTGGCGCTGGGCGCGATGTCCGAGGAGGGGGCCGAGGTGCTGCTCGCGGACAATCCCCGCCGGCTGGCCGAGTGCATGTTCTATGGCGGGCTGGGCTGGGGGCAGGTGGCGATCTGGAACCCGGCCGGGCGGGCGCAGGACGAGGCCGAGCTGATCGCCCCGCTCAGGCCCGGCGATGGCCGCCCGATGCTGCTGGCGGTGACGCACGGGGCGCAAGGGATGGTGCATCGCTTCGCCCAGGCGCACGAGGTCGAGAGCGGCCGGCTGGCCACGCATATCGACCGCTGGGTGCCCTACGCGCTGTGGGGGGTGCGCGGCTTCCGGGGCTATCGCTGAGACGAGCGGAGGGGCGCGGCATTGCGCCGCTCTGGCGCCTCCCACTGCCCCGAATCCGGGCGTCCAAATTTGGATGCCACGCAACACATTGAAATCAATTGTATTTTCATATGGACACTTTCCCAGTCCAAACAGACCGGGTGAGACGGGCTTCGTATCGCCGGGCCCGTGTCAGCCCTCGGCCCACGGCATCGGGCGGCGCTCGAGGAAGGCGGCGATGCCTTTCGCCGCCTCCTCGGTCTCCCACTGGTCGGCCAGCAGGCCCGCGGTCATGGCGATGGTGGCCTCGTCGGCGGTGGGGCGCAGGCGCAACAGCAGCGCCTTGGAGGCGGCGACCGCGCCGGGGGCGGCGGCGAGGTAGGGGGCGATCTCGGCCGCGACCGCAGCGTCGAGCTCGGCGGCCGCAACGGCGCGCGAGACGAGGCCGAGGCGCACCGCCTCCGCCGCCTCGAAGATGCGCGCCGAGGCGAACACCTCGCGCGCCTTCGCCGGCCCCATGCGGCCCACCACATAGGGCGAGATGGTCGCGGGGATCAGGCCGAGGCGAGCCTCGGTGAAGCCGAACCGCGCGCCCTCGGCCGCGATGGCCGCGTCGCACACCGCGATCAGCCCGGTGCCGCCGCCATAGGCCTGGCCCTGGATGCGCCCGATCAGGGGCTTGGGCAGCTCGTCGAGGCGCTTGAGCATGCGGGCGAGACGGGTCGCCTGTTCGATGCGCTGGGCGCGGGTGGCCTGCGTTTGCGCGCGCATCCAGTTGAGGTCCGCGCCGGCCGAGAAGCTGCGGCCCGCGCCGGTCAGCACCACGGCGCGGACGCCCGCGTCGGCGGCCAGCTCGGCCGCGGCGGCGTCGAGCTCGGCAATCAGCTCGGCGTTGAAGGCGTTGTGCTTGTCCGGGCGGTCCAGCGTCAGCGTCGCGACGCCGCGGGCGTCGCGCGCGATGGCGATCATCTGGTAGCTCATGCCAGCTCCTCCCGCAGTCCGGCGGCGAAGGCTTCGGCCTCGGCCAGCGCGGCGAAGTCGAGCCCGGTGTCGAGGCCGCGCGCATCGAGGGCGCGCGCCAGCTTGCCGGTGCCCAGATTGCCCTTGGCGCCGGGCGCGAAGGGGCAGCCGCCCAGGCCCCCGATGGCGGCGTCGAACACGCGCAGGCCCCTCTCGAGGCTGACCGCGACGCTGTCCAGCGCGCGGCCATTGGTGTCGTGGAAGTGGCCGGCGAGGCGGTCCGCAGGCGCCGCGCCAAGCACGGCGTCGAGCATGGCGGCCACCGTCTCGGGCGTGCCGCGGCCGACCGTGTCGCCGAGCGAGACCTCGTAGCAGCCGAGGCCGAACAGAAGCCCGGCGACGCGGGCGACCTCGGCAGGCGCGATCGGCCCCTCGTAGGGGCAGACCACGGCGCAGGAGATGTAGCCGCGCACAGGGATGCCGTCGGCGCGGGCGGCCTCGGCCACGGGGCGGAAGCGCTCGATGCTCTGGGCGATCGAGCAGTTGATGTTCCTTTGGCTGAAGCTCTCGGAGGCCGCGCCGAAGATCGCCACCTCGTCCGCGCCGGCCGCCTTCGCCGCCTCGTAGCCCTTCATGTTCGGGGTCAGCGCCGTATAGCGGGTGCCGGCACGGCGCGCGATGCCGGCCATGACCTGCGCTCCGTCGGCCATCTGCGGCACCCATTTCGGCGAGACGAAGCTCGCCGTCTCGATGCGCGCGAAGCCCGCCGCCGAGAGCAGGTCGATCAGCCGGATCTTCTCGGCCGCCGGGATCGGCTTCGGCTCGTTCTGCAGCCCGTCGCGGGGGCCGACCTCGACGATGGTGACATCCCTCATGCGTCCGGCTCCAGCGTGATCAGGACGGCGCCCTCCTCGACCTGCTCGCCGGCCGCGACCATGACCTGCGCGACGCGGCCCGCGCGGGGGGCGGTCAGGCTGTGCTCCATCTTCATCGCCTCCATCACGGCGACGACATCGCCGGCGGCGACCTCGGATCCCGGGTCGGCGCGCAGCGCCTTGACGATGCCGGGCAGCGGCGCAGCGATGGCGTCGCCGCCGACTTGCGTCTCCTCGCGCAGCTCGACCGGGTCGGCGAGCGTGAAGGCGAGCCGGGCGCCCTCGCGCACCACGGTGACCGAGCCCGCGGACTCGTGCAGGCGGACGCGGCGGGTGCGGTCGCCCTCGCGCAGCTCCCACAGGCTGCCCGAGATCGGTGTGGCGGCGATCGCGGCCGGGGCGGGGCCGGCGGCACTTTCGAGCGTGAGCCCGGCGGATGTGAGGCTGAGCGTGATCTCGTCGATCACCGCCTCGCCCGGCGCGGTGGCGCGCTTGAGCTCGGCATGGGTCCGGCCCTGGCCCCAGCCGCGCCAGCCGGCCAGCGGGGCGGGGCGCAGCAGCCCGGTCAGCGCCGCGCCGGCCAGCGCCAGGTCGGCCGGGCCGGCCTCGGGCGGCGCGGTCAGGGCGGCGAGGTCGCGGGCGATCAGCCCGGTGTCGAGGCGGCCCGCGCGCACACTCTCGTGGCGGATCAGGCGCTCGAGGAAGGCGAGGTTCGTGGTCACGCCCTCGGCCTGGGTGGCGGCCAGCGCCTGCTCCATGGCGGCGAAGGCGGCCTCGCGGCCGGCGCCGTGGGTGACGATCTTGGCGATCATCGGGTCGTAGTGGGGGGTGACGGTGTCGCCTTCGGCCACGCCCGAATCGACGCGGGCGATCTCGCCGGGCAGGGCGAGGCGCGCGAGCCGCCCGGTCTGGGGCATGAAGTCGCGCGCGGCGTCCTCGGCGTAGAGGCGGACCTCGAGCGCGTGGCCTTTGAGCGGAATTGCCCCCTGGGCAAGCGGCAGGGGCTCGCCGGCGGCGACGCGGAGCTGCCACTCGACGAGGTCGAGCCCGGTGATCGCCTCGGTCACCGGGTGCTCGACCTGCAGCCGCGTGTTCATCTCCATGAACCAGAAGCCGTCGGGCCTAAGCGGGCCCGAGCCGTCGACGATGAACTCGACCGTGCCGGCGCCGACATAGCCGACCGCCTGCGCGGCGCGCACGGCGGCCGAGGTCATGGCGGCGCGCAGCTCGGCCGTCATGTCCGGCGCGGGGGCCTCCTCGATCACCTTCTGATGGCGGCGCTGGGCCGAGCAATCGCGCTCGTAGAGATGCACCGTGCTGCCGTTACTGTCGGCGAAGACCTGCACCTCGATATGGCGCGGGTTGAGGATGCATTTCTCGACCAGCACCCGGTCGTCGCTGAAGCTTGAGCTGGCCTCGGAGCGGGCAGAGGCGAGCGCGCGGGCGAAGTCGCGCGAGCGGTCAACCCGGCGCATGCCCTTGCCGCCGCCCCCGGCGCTGGCCTTGATCAGCACGGGATAGCCGATCTTGCCGGCCTCGGCGGCCAGCAGGTCCGGGTCCTGGTCCTTACCGTGGTAGCCCGGCGTGACGGGCACGCCGGCTTCCTGCATCAGCTTCTTGGCAGCGTCCTTCCAGCCCATGGCGCGGATGGCCGAGGCGGGCGGGCCGATGAAGGTAAGGCCGGCCGCGGCCACGACGTCGGCGAAATCGGGGTTCTCGGCGAGGAAGCCGTAGCCGGGGTGGATGGCCTCGGCGCCGGTGGCCCTGGCCGCAGCGAGGATGCGCTCGCCGTTGAGGTAGCTCTGGGCGCTGGGCGCGGGGCCGATGCCCACCGCCTCGTCGCAGGCCAGCACGTGCTGCGCCTGCGCGTCGGCCTCGGAGTAGACGGCGACCGTGGCAATGCCCAGGCGCCGCGCGGTACGGGCGATGCGGCAGGCGATCTCGCCGCGGTTGGCGATCAGGATCTTGGTGAACATCTCAGCGCTTCAGCCCGGCGAGCGCGCGCTCGTGCAGGTCCTTGCTGGCCGCGTCGAAGCAGCAGAAGATCACCTGGGTGATGCCGCCGGTGCGGGGCAGCGTCTCGGCCACGGCGCGGGCGGCGACCTCGGCCGCCTGGTCGGGCGGATAGCCGTAGATGCCCGTGGAGATGGCGGGGAAGGCGATGGTGGCGAGCGCGTTCTCCTGCGCCAGCTCGAGCGCGCGGCGATAGCACGAGGCGAGCAGCCTCGGCTCGCCGTCGGTGCCCCCCGACCAGACCGGGCCGACGACATGGATCACGTGCCGCGCCGGCAGCTCGTAGCCGCCGGTGATCCTGGCCTCGCCGGTGTCGCAGCCGCCGAGCCGGGCGCACTCCTTCGCCAGCTCCGGCCCGGCGGCGCGGTGGATCGCACCGCAGACGCCGCCGCCCGGCGCGAGCTGCCTGTTCGCCGCGTTGACGATGGCGTCGACGGCGAGCCTGGTGATGTCGCCCTGGTGGACGACCATGGGCTCGGTCATCGCGTTCACTCCCTTGTCATGGCCGGCGGGCGCCTCATCGGCACCAGCCCCGGCGGTGCCCACCGTGATAGGGCCGGGCGTAGCCCTGCTCGATCATCGGCCGCGCGATGTTGACGCCGTCCACCCACAGGATGGCGAGGCGCCGGCCGTACCTGTCGCGGCCCCTGAACGCGATGGCGACCTTGTCGGCCGACCACAGCCGGCGTTGCAGCGCCCAGGTCGCCTGCGTCCCGGCCCACAGCTCGCTGGCGCAGCGCGGCGAGAACACCTCCGGCGTGTCGAAGCCCATGAGCCGGGCGCGTTCGATGCCCTGTCCGGGACAATAGACCCGGATGGTGTCGCCATCCACCACGCTGGTCACGCGGCAGGTCGTGGTGCCCGCGACCCTGGCGCCCAGATAGCCGATGCCGTCGCGGCCGAAGACCAGCGTGAGGCCGGCGACGAGGAGGATGACCACCTTGCGCCATGGCCTGAGCCCGGCGGGAAGGCGCCGGCCGGAGGGGCGGTGGCCCGGGCGGCCGCGCCGGCGTGGCCGGACCGGGCCGATGATGCGCGGTCTCATGGCCGGGCGACCGGGGGCGCCGAGATCGCCGCGACATAGCGCTCGGCCGAGCGCCGCACCGCCTGCTTGCCGCCGGTGCGGATGGTGCGGCCGGCAAACGCGCCGAAGACGGTCTCGAAGGCATAGGGCTCGACCGCCGCCGCGATGCGGCGCACCGTCTCGGCGTCGAGCGGGATCAGGTTGGGATAGCTGCGCATGAAGCTGACATGGTGGCGGTCGGCGACCACCTGGATGGTGTCGCCCGAGAACAGCGTGCCGCCGCCGTCGTTGAGAAAGGGTGCATGCAGCACCGAGGCGCCGGTGAAGTGCCCGCCGCAGCGGACCAGCGTGGCGCCGCCAAGCGCGAGCGTCTCGCCTCCCCAGAAGCGCAGCGCGTCGTCGGGCTCCTGCACCCATTCGGCATCGTCTGCGTGCAGGTAGACCGGGGCGCCGAAGGCGCGGCCCCACTCGGCAATCGCCGAGTAGTAATGCGGGTGCGAGATCGCGATGGCGCGGATGCCGCCGAGCGCCGCGACCCGGTCGCGCGTGGCCGCGTCGAGGAGCGTGACGCAGTCCCACAGGATGTTGCCCTCGGGCGCGCGGATCAGGAAGGCGCGCTGGCCGATGGCGAACCTGGGCTCCGTGCGCAGGCTCCACACGCCCGCGGTCTCCGCGCGGATCTCGTTGCGGTGGCCGGCGGCCAGCGCCTCCATCGTGGTCCATTGCTGGCCCGCCTCGGGAACGAACTGGCGCGCGTCCTCGCAGATCGGGCAGTGGTTCGGGCCGGCCTCCGGGCCGTCCCCCGAGCCGTCCCGTGGGCCCTCCCTTTGGCCGACCTGCTGGACGCCGCAGGCGAGGCAGATGCGCTTGGCCATGCTCACATCCTGAAGACGCCGAAGCGGGTTTCGGCGAGGGGCGCGTTCAGCGCCGCGCGCAGGCTCAGCGCCAGCGCGTCGCGGGTGCGGCGCGGGTCCTGGATGCCGTCGTCCCACAGCCGCGCCGAGGCGTAGAGCGGGTGGCCCTGGCGCTCGAACTGCGCGACGATCGGGCGCTTGAAGGCCTCCTCCTCCTGCGCGCTCCAGCTCTTGCCCTCGCGCTCCATCCCCTCGCGGCGCACGGTGGCGAGCACGCCCGCGGCCTGGAAGCCGCCCATCACCGAGATGCGGCTGTTCGGCCAGGTCCACAGGAAGCGCGGCCCGTAGGCGCGCCCGCACATGCCGTAGTTGCCGGCCCCGAATGAGCCGCCGATGATCAGGGTGAGCTTGGGCACCTCGGCGCAGGCGACCGCGGTCACCAGCTTGGCGCCGTGCCGGGCGATGCCCTCGGCCTCGTATTTCTTGCCGACCATGAAGCCGGTGATGTTTTGCAGGAACAGGAGGGGCACGCCGCGCTGGCAGCACAGCTCGATGAAATGCGCGCCCTTCTGCGCGCTTTCGGAGTAGAGGATGCCGTTGTTGGCGATCACGCCGACGGTGATGCCGCGGATCTGCGCAAAGCCCGTCACCAGAGTCTCGGAATAGCGGCGCTTGAACTCGTCGAGCCGCGAGCCGTCGACGAGCCGCGCGATCACCTCGCGCACCTCGTAGGGGATGCGGGTGTCCGACGGCACCAGGCCCAGGATCTCGTCCGCGTCGTAGAGCGGCGCCTCGCCCGCGAGCGCCGGCGGCGTGGGCCCGGGCCCGAGATTGCCGACGATATGGCGCGCGATGGCCAGCGCGTGGGCGTCGTCCTCGGCCAGGTGGTCGGCGACGCCCGACAGGCGCGTGTGCACGTCGCCGCCGCCCAGTTCCTCGGCCGAGACCACCTCGCCGGTGGCGGCCTTCACCAGCGGCGGGCCGGCGAGGAAGATGGTGCCCTGCTCGCGCACGATGACGGTCTCGTCCGACATGGCCGGGACATAGGCCCCGCCCGCGGTGCACGAGCCCATGACCACGGCGATCTGGGCGATGCCCCGGGCCGACATGCGCGCCTGGTTGTAGAAGATGCGGCCGAAATGCTCGCGGTCGGGGAAGACCTCGTCCTGGTTCGGCAGGTTGGCGCCGCCCGAATCCACGAGGTAGATGCAGGGCAGGCGGTTTTGCTGGGCGATCTCCTGCGCGCGCAGGTGCTTCTTCACGGTGACGGGGAAGTAGGTGCCGCCCTTCACCGTGGCGTCGTTGGCCACCACCATGACGTCGCGCCCCGCGACGCGGCCGATGCCGGTGATGATCCCGGCGCCGGGCGAGGCGTCCTCGTACATGCCGTGCGCGGCGAACAGGCCGACCTCGAGGAAGGGCGCGCCGGGGTCGATGAGCCGCTCCACCCGCTCGCGCGGGGGCAGCTTGCCGCGCTTGACGTGGCGCGCCATGGCCGCCTCGCCGCCGCCGGCCATGGCGCGGGCGGCGGCCTCCTCGACCTCGGTGATGGCGGCTTCCATGGCGCGGCGGTTGGCACGGAAGGCATCCGTGCGGGTGGAGAGGTGGGAGTGGAGCACGGTCATCGGATCACGTCGACCGCCACGCCTATATCGAGCTGCGACCAGGCACGATCGGCGGTAAGCGCTTGCGCGGAGTCGCGCTGCGCGAGTGCCAGGCAAGCTCGGTCACCCAGCGACAGGCCATGCTGTCGGGTTCCGCGCCGCATTGCGCCCGCCGCAATCGCGAGTGGAACGTCGAAAGGTGCCACAAACGGCAGGAACGCTTCCACCGCCTGTTCCATGTCCTCGTCGGCATAGCCCACGTCGATCAGCTTGGTGACGATCTCCGCCAGATTGACGGCAGAGACCGACGCTTCATCGAGCACCGACGCGACCCTCTCCCGGCCCGGCTCGTCAAACAGGAGTGCCAGGATGGCGGAGGTGTCCAGGACCACGGTCATTCCTCGCCCCATATCGCCCGCCGCTCTGCGAGGAATTCGTCCACGACGCTAATGCCCGGCTTCTTGTATTTCCGGGCGATCGCTTGCGCTCGACGGAGTGCGACGCGGGGGCCGACGACGCGCAGCTCGCCGTCCTCGACCCGAGCCGTGACTCGGCCATCCGGTCCCAATAGCATCGCTGCGCGAAGCTGCGACGGCAGGGTCATGCGCCCTTGGGAATCGACGGCAAGTGGAATCGGATCGCAGTCTCCGGGAAAATCGCCGCCGACCGAATCGTGCGGATCGACCTGCTCTGTCGGCTCGCGCGCTCGAGCTTCCAGCTTCTCCCGCTTCCACATGGCATACTGGGTCTTGGCTGTGTTTTCGTTGCCGCCTTCCTTCGCGTATTGCTCGGCCACTTCCCGATATTTGGGCAGCCGGCCGAGTTCCTCGCACAGCTCCTCGATGATTTCGTGCACGCGCCGCGTCTTCTGGCCGTGCGTGAGTAGGTCCGCGACTTTCTGCGCCATTTGCCAGCCCATATTATTTAGATAAATATAATATTATAAATTTAAATTTGCTTGTCAAGCCGTCTCCTGGAACAGCTCGCGCCCGATCAGCATGCGGCGGATCTCCTGCGTGCCGGCGCCGATCTCGTAGAGCTTGGCGTCGCGCAGCAGCCGCCCCGTCGGGTACTCGTTGATATAGCCGTTGCCGCCCAGCGCCTGGATCGCCTCGAGCGCCACCTGGGTGGCCCGGTCCGAGGCGTAGAGCAGGCAGCCGGCCGCGTCCTGGCGGGTGATGCCGCCCCGGTCGGCCGCCGCCGCCACGGCGTAGACATAGGCGCGGCTGGCGTTCATCGCCGTGTACATGTCGGCGACCTTGGCCTGCATGAGCTGGAACTCGCCGATCGGCCGGCCGAACTGCTTGCGGTCGTGCACATAGGGCATGACCACGTCCAGGCAGGCCGCCATGATGCCCAATGGCCCGCCCGAGAGCACGAGGCGTTCGTAGTCGAGGCCCGACATCAGTACGTTGACGCCCTTGCCCTCCTCGCCCAGCACGTTGTCGAAGGGCACCTCGCAGTCCTGGAAGATCAGCTCGGCGGTGTTCGAGCCGCGCATGCCCAGCTTGTCGAGCTTCTGGCCGGTGGAGAAGCCGGTCATGCCCTTCTCGATGATGAAGGCGGTGATGCCGCGCGGCCCGGCCTCTGGGTCGGTCTTGGCGTAGACCACCAGCGTGTCGGCGTCCGGGCCGTTGGTGATCCAGAATTTGTTGCCGTTCAGCACATAGCGGTCGTTGCGCTTCTCGGCCCTGAGTTTCATCGAGACGACGTCGGAGCCCGCCCCGGGCTCGGACATCGCCAGCGCGCCGACATGTTCGCCCGAGATCAGCTTCGGCAGGTATTTGCGCTTCTGCGCCGCGGTGCCGTTGCGGCGGATCTGGTTGACGGCGAGGTTCGACTGCACGCCGTAGGACAGCCCCACCGAGGCCGAGGCGCGGGAGATCTCCTCGAGCGCCACCACGTGGGCCAGATAGCCCATGCCGGCGCCGCCGTACTCCTCCTCGGCGGTGATGCCGTTGAGGCCCATCTCGCCCAGCTCGCGCCACAGGTGGTGCGGGAATTCGTTCGTGCGGTCGATCTGGTCGGCGATCGGCGCGATGCGCTCCTGGGCGAAGCGATGCACCGCCTGGCGCAGCGCCTCGACCTCCTCGGGCAGGCCGAAGTTGAGGGATTTCATGAACATGTGAGCGCCTCTCGGGTCTCGAGCCCGGTCATCCGGGCGACGATGCTCCAGTAGATATCCTCGATCCCGGCGGGGCCCAGCGCGCCGCCCTCGCGATACCAGGTGGTGATGCCGGTCAGCATGGCGATGATGGCGCGCGCCGTGACGCGCGGCTCGTCCATGGCCAGCGTGGCCGTCTCGGCGCCGTCGGCCAGGATGCGCGCGAGGTCGCCCTCGTAGCGCCGCCTGAGCGATTCGATGGCGGCGAAATTCTCGGGCGTCAGGCTGCGCAGCTCCATGTAGCTGAGGAAGACGCCGGCGGCGCGCGGCAGGTGGTGGCGGATGTGGAAGCGGGTGAAGCGCTCGAGCCGCCGGGGCGCGGGGGCGGTGTCGGGCAGGCGGGCGGCGGCCCAGGCGTCGAGCAGCTCGGCCATGTGGCTCTCGAGCAGGGAGAACAGCATGGCCTGCTTGTTCGGGAAGTAGCGGTAGAGGGCGGCCGCGCCGAGCCCCACCTCCCCGGCCAGCCGGCGCATGGACAGCGCCTCGTAGCCGATCCGCGCGATCAGCCGCGTCGCCGCCTCGCGGATCGCCGCCTCGGTGCGTGCCCCGTCGGAGCCGACGCGTCTGGCCATGGTCCTCCTCTTGAACGGCGCCCAAGTTTAATTGAACGCTTGTTCATTTCAAGCGGATTCGGCGCGCGCCACCAACTCCGCCAGCTTCAGCCGCTGCACCTTGCCCGACGGCCCCTTGGGCAGGTCGTCGAGGATGTGCACGCGGTCGGGCGCCTTGAAGCGGCCGACCTGGGCGCGGGCCAACTCGATCAACTCGGCCTCGGTGACGGAGGCGCCTTGTGTGAGCGCCACGCCCGCCTCGACGCGCTGGCCGTAGTTGTCGTCGGCCACCGCGAAGGCGGCGGCCTCGACCACCTGGGGGTGGGCGAGCAGCGCCTCGTCGATCTCGCGCGGGGCGATGTTCTCGCCGCCCTTGATGATCAGCTCCTTCCTACGCCCGGTGACGAAGATGTAGCCGTCCTCGTCCATGCGCCCCAGGTCGCCGGTGAGAAACCAGCCGTCCGGGCTGAACGCCTCGGCCGTGGCCTGCGCGTTCTTGAGGTAGCGGCTGAAGACGTTCTCGCCTCTGACCGCGATCTCGCCCTCGGTGCCGCGCGGCACCTCCGCGTGGTCCTTGCCCAGGATCGCCAGCCGGTTGCCCCAGGCGCGGCCGGGCGAGCCGTATTTGCGCGCGCCGGGCGGCATCGGGTTCGAGGTGATCGGGGCGGCGGTCTCGGTCAGCCCCATGGTCTCGATCAGCACCAGGCCGAACAGCTCCTCGAAGGCGCGGTGGACCTCCGGCGCGAGCGGCGCCGAGGCCGAGCGGGCGAAGCGCACATGGGCGAGCATCTGGCGCGGCGGCGGGCCGTCGGCCTCGGCCGCGCGCAGGAGATACTGGAACTGCGTCGGCACCGCGGAGAACCAGCTGCAGCGGTGGCCGATCACGTGCTCCCAGAAGCGGCTGACCGAGAAGCGCGGCGGCACCACCATCGAGGCGCCCGCGACCAGCGTGCTCATCAGCGACACGCAAAAGCCGTTGATGTGGTAGAGCGGCAGCACCAGCAGCGTGCGGTCGGCCGCCGTCAGTTCGTGCGCCAGGATGGTGTTCTCGCCGCCCGCGAGGATCGCCCGCTGGCTCAGCACCGCGCCCTTCGGCCGGCCGGTGGTGCCCGAGGTATACATCAGCAGGCCGTCGACGCGGTTGTCGTGCTCGGGCGGCGGTGCGGGCGTGGCTTCGCCCTCGGGCCATTCGAGACCCTTGGGGCCGCAGCGCACCACCCGGATCGGCCGCTCGATGCCCGCGAGGATGCGCCGGAGCCGGTCTTCCTCCTCGGGGCTGACCAGCACGATGCCGGTCTCAGAGTGCTCGAGCGTATAGGCGATCTGCGGGTCGCCGGCGGCGAGGTTCACCGGCGCCGTCAGCCGCCCGGCATAGAGCGTACCGAGGATCGCCAGCGCCAGCGGCCAGCCGTTGCCCATCATGGTCGAGACCGGCTCGCCCGGCGCGACGCCGAGCGCCGACAGCGCCTCGGCAAAGCCGGCCGCGGCATCGCGCAGCTCGGCCCAGGTCGCGTGGATGCGCGCCTCGGGCGCGATCAGGAAGGGCGCGTCGCCGCGCGCCGCGGCGTGCGCCTCGATGAACTCCCTGACCGAGCGGTCGCCGACGAGCTCGCCCATCCGGCCCTCCCCTGCATCGTGTCGCGGCAGGGTAGCAGGCGCCGGCGCGGTGTCCACAAGGGCGTCGGCGCTTGACGGTGGAAATCCGTCCCAGGCTCGCGTAGATGAGGCCCGGAGATCGACCGCGAGAGACGGACAGCACCATGACGCAGCGCCGCAGGGAAGGCTTTCTCTACCTGGTGGGCTTCGGGCTTTGCATCCCGGTGGCCAACTGGATGATCGGCAACCTGGGCACCGTCTGCCCGCCGGGCTCGCCCTGCCTGATCCCCGTCGCCCCCGGCGTGATGGCGCCGAGCGGCGTGGTCATGATCGGGCTGGCGCTGGTGCTGCGCGACCTGGTGCAAAGGCGCCTGGGGCTCGGCTGGGTCTCGGCGGCGATTCTGGGGGGTGCGGTTCTGTCGGCCTGGTTCGCGCCTGGGCCGCTTGTGGTGGCCTCGGCGGTGGCCTTCTTCCTCTCCGAGACGGCGGATCTGGTGGTCTACACGCCCTTGCAGCGGCGCCAGCTGGTGCTGGCGGTGTTCGCCTCGAGCGTGGTCGGGCTGATCGTCGACAGCGTGATCTTTCTCTCGCTCGCCTTCGGCAGCCTGGAGTTCCTGCCGGGCCAGGTGCTGGGCAAGGCCTGGATGGTATTGCTGACCCTGCCTTTCATCGCCTGGCTGCGCCGGCGCGACGAGCGGCTCGGCCTCAAGCCCGCCTGATCGCCGCCCGCATCGCCCCCCGCGCGTCTCAGGCGATCCGGGCGACCGCAGGCAGGCGCTGCGACGCCGCCTGCGGCCGCCCGGCGCGGCGCTGCATGACCCAGCGTTCTGCCGGGTGGAGGCACTGCTGTCTCAGCGCCTCCGGTTCGGCGGCGGGCTCCTCCAGCCGCGCGCGCTGCCTCAGAACCAGGAACCTTGCCTGCGTGGCGTCGAGCATTCTGCCCTCCAGCGCCGTTTGCCTTCGGGGCGGTCGGAAAAGGCGGATTTGCCCCGAATTTGAGACAAGTTTGAGGGGCTGAGCTTAACAAAGCGATAACGCCCGCAGGTTGTGCGGGGCGGCCCCGGCACACGCGGCCGGCGGGCTCATCTCCCGCCGGGCCAGGTGCCGCTGGGTCGGGTGCCGCTGGGTCAGGTGCCGCTTGGCCAGGTGCCGCTTGGCCAGGTGTCGGAAAGCCGGTAGCCGCGCGGCCAGGGGTCGGCGGGGTCGAGCAGGTGCTGGTGGACCCCGGTGATCCAGGCCCGGCCCGAGAGCCTGGGCACGATCGCCGGGCGCCCCGCGACCGTGGTCGCGCCCGCGACCGTGCAGTGGAACTGAGAGCCGATCAGCGACAGCCCGGTGAAATGGTCTCCGGGGCCGAGCCGCCCGCGCGCCGCCAGCACCGCCATGCGCGCCGAGCAGCCGGTGCCGCAGGGCGAGCGGTCGATCTTGCCCGGCCGGATCGCCACCGCATTGCGGCCCGCGGGAATGCCGTCGCGCTGCTCAATTGGCCCGGCGACCTGGCAAAACGAGATGTGGTCCCAGTCCGGGTTCTCGGGGTGGGTGAATCCCAACTGCTCGTTCGCCGCCGCGGTGATGCGCGTGCCCGCCTCGGCGATGTCGCGCGCCTCGTCGGGCGTGAGCCGGAAGCCCAGCGCCGCCGCCTCGACGATCACGAAGCTGTCGCCGCCATAGGCGGTGTCGACCGTCAGCGTGCCGAGCCCCGCGACCTCGAGCGCCGCGTCCAGCCGGTCGGCGAAGGAGGGCACGTTGGTGATCGTCACCCGCTCGACCCGGCCGCCGCTGACGGCGACGCGGGCCTCGACCAGTCCGCCGGGGGCCTCGAGCACGACGACCGTCTCGGGCTCGGTCGCCGGAACGATCCCGGTCCCGACCAGCACCGCGGCCACGCAGATGGAGTTGGAGCCCGACATGGGCGGCGTGTCGGCGGGCTCCATGATGATGAAGCCCGACGCCGCGCGCGGGTCCTTCGCCGGCACCAGCAGGTTGACGTGACGGAACACGCCGCCCCTGGGCTCGTTGAGCACGAAGTCGCGCAAGACCCCGTCGCGCGCGATCCAGCGCGACTGCTCCCACAGCGTCGCGCCGGGCGGCGGCGCCACGCCGCCGACGATTACGTCGCCGACCTCGCCCTCGGCATGGGCGGAAACGACGTGGATGACCCGGCTCGACTGCATGGCGTCCCTTTTGGCCGGGCGTTCGCCTCGCGGCAAGGGAGTTTTCGCCGTGCGGGGGCTGATAGGCCGGCGATCCGCATTACGTTTCGGACCAAGCGCAAGGCGGGAGTGAAGAATGGGCCAGCTGGTCGACGGCGTATGGAAGAAGGGCGAGACGGGGACGCCGACGCATCACGGCCGATTCGAGCGCCAACCCTCGGTCTTCCACAACTGGGTGACGCCCGACGGCGCACCGGGCCCGACCGGCGAGGGCGGCTTTGCGGCCGAGTCGGGGCGCTACCACCTCTATGTCTCCTATGCCTGCCCCTGGGCGCACCGCACGCTGATCTTTCGCCGGCTCAAGGGGCTCGAGGGCCATATCGGCGTCAGCGTCGTGCACCCGCTGCTGGGCGAGGAGGGCTGGACCTTCCGCACCGATTTCGACGGCGCCACCGGTGACCGGCTGGGCGGGCGGGACTTCCTGCGCGAGGTCTACCTGGCCGCGGACCCTCAGGCGCACACCCGCGTCACCGTGCCGGTGCTGTGGGACACGCAGCGCCAGACCATCGTCTCGAACGAATCGGCCGAGATCATCCGCATGCTGAACGCGGCCTTCGACGGCCTGACCGGCAACCGAGACGACTATTACCCAAAGGCCCTGCGCGACGAGATCGACGCGGTCAACGAGCGCGTCTACGACACCGTGAACAACGGCGTCTACAAGGCGGGGTTCGCGCGCACGCAGGAGGCGCACGAGGAGGCCGTGGTCGCGCTGTTCGATACGCTCGACTGGATCGAGGCGCGGCTCGAGCGGCACCGCTATCTGGTCGGCGACCGCCTCACTGAGGCCGACTGGCGGCTCTTCACCACGCTGGCGAGGTTCGATCCGGTCTACAACACGCATTTCAAATGCAATGTCAGGAAGCTGTCGGAATATCCTGCTTTATCTGGATATTTTCGCGAGCTGTATCAGTGGCCAGGTGTGCGCGAGACGGTGCGCGTCGACCATTGCAAGTATCACTACTATGTCAGCCATCATTCCGTGAACCCGCGCGGCATCGTGCCGCTCGGGCCGAGGCTCGACTGGGACGCGCCGCATGGGCGCGGCGGCAAGTCGCTGATTTGAGGCTCGGAGGGGACAGGCCCCGGACTGGATCCGGGGCCTCAAGCGAGGCGCGGCAAAAAGGCAGGCCCCGGATCAGGTCCGGGGCCGGTCTGGCTTTTGCATCGCTGAGGACGAAACCGCCGCTGTCGTCAGCTGCGCGGCCTACTCTGCCGGCTGGGAGGATTCCTCGGCCTGACTGGCCAGCGCGGCGTCGAGCTCGGCGAGCACCTGTTTCCAGGTCTCGGTCTCCTGCGCGCCCTGCAGCACATACTTGCCGCCGATGACGAAGCAGGGCACGCCGGCGACGCCCATGCGGCGGATTTCCTCCTCCTCCGCGCGCAACTCCTCGGTGTCGGCGTCGCCCTCGAGCAGGCGCGCGACCACGTCGCGCTCCATGCCGGCGGCCGCGGCGGCATCAAGCAGCACGGCGTGGTCCGAGATGTCCTGGCCTTCCTCGAAATAGTGGCGGAACAGCTCGCGCGTGACCCGCTCCTGCGCGCCGGAGGCCTGCGACCAGCGGATCAGGCGGTGGGCGTCGAAGGTGTTGGGCGTGCGCGGGATGCGGTCGAAGTGCAGGTTGAGGCCGCTGCGCGCGGCCTCCTGCCGGATGCGCTCATAGACCTGGCCCGCCCCCTCGGGGCCGCCGAACTTGGCTTCCAGATAGGCGCGCCGGTCCATGCCCTCGGGCGGCATGTCCGGGTTCAGCTCGAAGATGCGCCAGGTGATCTGGAACGGGTTGATCCCTGTCTCGGCGATCGCGGCGTCGAGCCGCGCCTTGCCGATATAGCACCAGGGGCAGATCGGGTCGGAGATGATGTCGAGCCTAACCATGCGCCCAATATAGGGTTTCGGGCGCACCGGTCCATGCCCCTCAGCCGGCCGCGGCCGCCCCGTCGAACAGGTGGCGGCGGAACCAGAACGCCAGGTTGACCAGCCCGATCAGCACCGGCACCTCGACCAGCGGCCCGATCACCGTGGCGAAGGCCGCGGGAGAGGCGATGCCGAAGGTGGCGATGGCAACGGCGATGGCCAGTTCGAAATTGTTGCTGGCGGCGGTGAACGAGAGGCTGGCGGTGCGCGCATAGCCCGCCCCGGCGAGGCGGCCGAGCGCGAAGGCGGCGACGAACATGACCACGAAGTAGATCGCCAGCGGCAGCGCGATGCGCAGGGCATCGAGCGGCAGCGCGACGATCTTCGCGCCCTGGAAGGCGAACATGGCGACGATGGTGCAAAGCAGCGCCACCAGGGTCAGCGGCGCAATCCGCGGCAGGAAGGCGGCCTCGTACCAGCCCTCGCCCTTCAGCCGGATCAGCGTCAGGCGGGTGAGGAACCCGGCGAGGAACGGGATGCCGAGATAGATTGCCACGCTGAGCGCGATGTCGCCGATGCCGATGTCGACGACCGCACCCTGAAGGCCCAGCCAGGTGGGCAGCACGGTCAGGAACACCCAGGCGTAGAGGCTGAAGAAGGCGATCTGGAACAGGCTGTTGAAGGCGACCAGCGCGGCCACGTACTGGTTGTCGCCCTCGGCCAGCTGGTTCCACACGATCACCATGGCGATGCAGCGCGCCAGCCCGATCAGGATCACGCCGACCATGTAGCCCGGCAGGTCGGGCAACAGCGTGACGGCGAGCACGAACATCAGCACCGGGCCGATCACCCAGTTGAGCGCCAGCGAAAGCGCCAGCGTGCGCAAGTCCGCGAACACCCGGGGCAGCGCCTCGTAGCGCACGCGCGCCAGCGGCGGATACATCATCAGGATCAGCCCCAGCGCAATCGGCAGGTTGGTCGAGCCGATCGAGAGCCGGTCGAGCGCCGCCGGCAGGCCCGGCAGCCCGCGGCCGAGGCCGACACCCAGCGCCATGGCGGCGAAGATCCACAGCGTCAGGTAGCGGTCGAGAAAGCCAAGGCGCCCCCGGGGCCGCCGTTCCGGCCGTCCCGTTGCCCGTGCCCGCTCGGGGCCGATGGTCGGAACATCATGCATCGGATCATTCCCTCCGGAAGCCGCGTTTCACCGGACCGCGCCGGTTTGGCGCACCAGGGCTAGTCTGCCAGCGCCGGACCCTCGGCGCCGATCTCGTCGAGCCGGCGCTTGAGCGCCGCGCGCTCGAGCGAGGCGAAGGGCAGGCTGGCGAACACGCCGATGCGCCGCTCGAGCATGCGAAAGGCTTCGAGATGCGCCAGGCGCCGCCGTGTTGCGTCGCCCGTCACGGCGCGCGGGTCGGGTATGCCCCAATGCGCGCTCATCGGCGCGCCAGGCCAGACCGGGCAGCGCTCGGCGGCGGCGCTGTCGCACACGGTGAAGACGAAGTCCATCTTCGGCGCGTCCGGCGCGGCAAACTCGTCCCAGCTCTTCGAGCGCAGCCCCTCGACCGGGTAGCCCAGCCGCTCGAGGAGTTCCAGCGTGTCGGGACTGACCTTGCCAGCGGCCTCGCTGCCTGCCGAGAAGGCACGGAACCGGGCGCCGTGGTCGTGGTTCACGATCGCCTCGGCCATGATCGAGCGGGCCGAGTTGTGCGTGCACAGAAACAGCACGTTGAACTTGCGCCCCGCGGCGAGCAGCGTCTCGAAGGGCAGCGCGTCGCGCGGGCGCGACAGGTCGCAAAGCTCGCTGCGCCCGCCGCAGCAGTCATCCATGAGGAACGAGAACAGCTCGCGGACCGCGTCGACCTCCAGGCTGTAGCGCACGTTCCGCCCCTCGCGCTGCGCCGAGACCAGCCCGGTCCCGGCCAGTGTGGCGAGGTGGCTCGACATCGTGTTCTGGATCACGCCGAGGCGCACAGAGATCTCGCCCGCGAGAAGCCCGCCGGGCTCGGCCTGCACCAGCAGGCGGAAGGCAGCAAGCCGGCTCGCGTTGGCCAGCGCGTCGAGCGAGTCGAGGGCGCGTTCGCTATCCACACATCGACAAATCCCGATATTTCGATAAATGTCAAGTGAAGGCCCGTCGCCGGTCGCACGAGCGCCCCCAC
>NZ_JBZSYN010000143.1:0-18085 GCF_058622915.1 Thermohalobaculum sp.
GGCTGCGTGATCGGCACGCCGACGCCGAGGAACGAGAGCGTCGCCTCCAGCATCACCACCACTGCGAAGTTCACCGCCGCGATGACCATCAGCGGCGCCAGAGAGTTCGGCAGGACGTGCCGCCAGATGATGCGCGCATGCCGGGCGCCCACTGCGCGCGCCGCCATGACATAGTCCTCCTCGCGCACGGTGAGCACGGTGCCGCGCATGGTGCGGGCGTACTGGACCCAGTCGACCACCGTGATGGCGAGGATGACAAGCAGCACGCTCGACTGCTTGAAAAGACCAAGCAGCAGCATGGCGATCAGGGTCGTGGAGAAGGAGAGCAACGTATCGCCCAGGCGCATCATCATCGTGTCGAGCCAACCGCCGAAATAGCCGGCCAGCAGCCCGATCGTCGCGCCGATGGCACCGGCCAGGAACACCACCGAGAAGCCGACAATGAAGGAGGTGCGCCCGCCGTAGAGGATGGTCGAGAACACATCACGCCCTTGCACGTCGGTGCCGAGGATGAAGGGCATCCGGCCCCCGTCATCCCACACCGGCGGAAGCATCGAGTCGGCGGTCTCGAGCGACTTGAGATCATATGGGTTCTGCGGCGCGATCAACGGCGCGAGGAAGCAGGCAACCAAGAGCGTCACGAGCACCACAGCAGCGATCACGGTCAGCGGGCGGTGCAGGAAATGGCGTAACATGCGCCGTGCCCCGCTGCGCTGCGGCAGGATCTCTTCGGCGCCCAAAATTTGCTCCGTCGCCTCAACCATAGCGGATCCTCGGGTTCAGGAGCGCGTAGGTGATATCGACCACGAGGTTCAGGCCGACCACGATCACCGCGACGATTATGATGTAGCAGGCCACGACGGGGAAGTCGGACTCGTAGATCGAGCTCAGCAGAAGGTTCCCCGCGCCGGGCCACTGGAAGATGCTCTCGGTGACGATCGAGAAGCCGATGAGCTGGCCGAACTGCAGGCCGATCATGGTCACGACCGGGATCAGCACGTTTCTCAGCGCGTGCTTGAACAAAACCACGCGCCAGGGCAGCCCCTTGGCGCGCGCGGTGCGCACATAGTCGGTGCCCAGCGCCTCGATCATGCCGCTCCGCGTGAGACGGAAAAGCAGCGCGAGCTGGAACATGCCCAGGGTGAAGGCCGGCATGATGATGTGCTCCAGACCACTCCAGGTCAGGAAGCTGGTGCGCCAGATGGCGGTGAGCTGCACGACGTCGCCGCGCCCGAACGGCGGCAGCCAGCCGAGTGTCACGGCGAACAGCATGATGAGCAGGATGCCGATCAGGAAGGTCGGCAGCGAGACACCGAGCAGAGCCAGCGTCATCGCCGTCTTGGAGAGCGCGGCGCGCGGGAAGGCGGCTACCAGGACGCCCAGGGCGACACCGATCGTCACCGCCAGCACCTCGGCCGCGAAGGAGAGTTCGATGCTGGCGGGAAGGCGCTCGAGCACAAGATGGAAGGCAGGCACGCGGGCCACGTAGCTCAGGCCGAAGTCGCCGTGCACGGCATTCTTCAGGAAGATCCAGTACTGCACATAGAAGGGCTGGTCGAGGTGCAGAACCCGGCGCACCTCCTCGCGCTGCGCCTGCGTGGCATAGCGGCCCGCAAGCGTCATCACCGGATCGCCAAGATACTGGAAGACGACGAAGCCGATGAATGTAACCAGCAGGAGGACCACCACGCCCTGCAAGAGCCGCCTTGCCACGTAGGTCGACATTGCACGCCGGCCCTCCGCGCCGGTTCCTTCGGGTGCTTGGCCCGGCCGCCCGCACGAGGCAGGCGACCGGAGGAGAGGCGGTTACATCTTCCGCTTGATGTCCTTGAAGACGATCCAGGTGTCCGAGCGCGGCGTGAACTCGATGCCGCGGCCCTTGTACTCGGCATAGATATCCTGCTGGTAATGTAGCGGTATCACCGCCACCTGCTGCATCGCCTTCTGGTTCAACTCCTGCAGGACCTTGGCGCGCTTCTGCGGGTCGACGATCTCGTTCGACTTCTCGTAGATCTTGTCGAGCGCGGGGTTGCAATAGGCCGCGCCATTGGTACCGCCATAGCCGTTCTTCTTGTCGACGCAGTGCAGGAGCTTGGCATAGGAGCGGCCAAAGTCGTACGAGCCATCGAACCAGCCCAGCAGGTAGAAGTCCAAACTGTTGTGCGAGACCTGGTCAAAGAAGATCGACTTCGGCTTGGCGTCGACCTGGACGTCGATGCCGACCTTCGCAAGCTGGCTGGCGACATTGGCGAGGATCTGCTCGTCCTGCACATAACGGTTGTTCGGCCCGTCGAGCTTGATCTTGAACCCCTTGGCATAGCCGGCCTCCTTGAGCAGCTCCTTGGCCTTTGCGGGGTCGAAGGCGAGTCGCTTGATATCCTTGGAGTAGCCGGTGGTCGGCGGGTCCGGAATCTGCGCTGCTGGCGCAGCGTGACCGAACATCACCTTGTCGATGATCGCGTTCTCGTCGATCGCATGATACATCGCCTGGCGCACCCGGACATCGGCCGTCGGCATGCCCTTGCGGTTCGCGATGCCGAGCCAGATCGAGCGCCGCGACGGGCGCGTCACCAGCTTGACGTGCGGGTTCTTCTCGATCTGCTTGATCGAGGCGACGGGCACATCTTGGAGGATATCGACGCTGCCGCTGAGGATGGCGGCGATGGCGGTCGAGGCCTCGGTCACCGGTCGAATCTCGACGTGCTTGATCTGTGGCTTGTCGCCCCAGTAGCCGTCGAAGGCGCTCATCTTGAGGTAGGAGCCCTTGACCCACTCGTCGAACTTGTAGGGTCCGGTGCCAATCGGGTGCTGGCCAACCTCGCCCGGCGAGCGCGACTCCGTCGACTTCTTATCCATGATGAAGATCTGGTGGAGGTTCTGGTCGAAGAAGGGCACCGGCTTCTTGGTCTTGATCTCGATGGTCCAGCCGTCGCCGATCTTCTTGATCGAGTCGACCAGCGAGCCGAAGTTGAGGAACTCCGAAACCTCCGGGTTCTTCAGCCGATTAAACGTGTAGATGACATCGTCGGCGGTGAACTCATTGCCGTTGTGGAACTTCACCCCTTTCCTGAGCTTGAAGCGCCAGGTCAGCTCATTGACGCGATCCCACTCGGTTGCCAGTGCAGGCTTCAGAGTGCCGTCGGTCGTGCGCTGAAGCAGGCCCTCGAACATGTTCGACATGACCGAAAGGTTGGAGTCTGCGTCAGCGCCGAGCGGGTTCATGGTGCGGGGCGGGGCCGAGACGGCCACGGTCAGGCGCCCTTGCTGGGCCACAGCGGGCGGTGCAAGGCTACCGAGCGCCAAGAGAACGGCGCCGGCGAGGCTTATTGTCGAGACCGGTTTCATGAGGGTTCCCTCCGTTGCAGATGTAGTATCATTGGCGCATGCGTCGGTACGCTGGCGCAGTACGCAGGGCGGCGGGAGCGAACGTTAGCAACCCGGGCACGGCGCTGCAACAAGACTGCAGCCATCGTCTCAGGGGAGGCATTCTTCGCGGCGCCGGTGCCCCGCGCGACGCGAGAGGGTTTGGCCCGGCTGCGGAGCCGGGGCAACGCGCGCCCATGGGTCTGCGTCGCTAGAACCGCCACGGAGGCGAAAACGACGCCTTGGCCGACCTCGATAACTCTGTTATTGCGCCCCTCGAGGGGCGGTGGCTTCGCTGATTTCGTTTCGCCGGACGCGCGAGCCAAACGAGATCCGGGGAGCAGGCTCGCTCCGCAACCGCGGGGCGGACCTAGTCATCTTCCCTGTGCAGTACCATAATATTGGGGTTCAAAAACCGTCACCAAAAGCTGGGAACGCATCGGATCGATCTCACGCTGTCACAAAAGGGCCGTTACGGTCTAATCGGAAGAGCGAACTGAATGCTTGTGTGGGTCTTCTTGACGGTCGTCGCATCTGGAGCTGCCATCGAAATTCTCGGTGCGCGCCAGAGTGGCAAACACGTCGGAACGATCCCGGTGCTGGTGGGCGGATGCTTTGCCGGGGGGCTGATGGCGATTCTCGTTCTGCTGACCGCCCGCCCCGTCTTCGCCGCCGCGGCCGTCCTGGCGCTGATGGTCGCTCTGGCCGCAGTCAACAGCGCGAAGCTGACTGCCCTGCGAGAACCTCTGGTTTTCGTCGACTTCGCAATGCTGGGGCAGATCGCAAAGCATCCTCAGTTGTTCCTTCCCTATCTGGGAGTCGTGCCAGCGGCCCTGCTTCTGGGTTCGGTCGTCGCCGCGTCCGGTGCGGCGATGGCGCTCGAGGCGCCTTTGCAGGTGCTGGGGGGATGGCCGACGCGGCTTGCTGCTGTTCTCGCTTTGGCCGCTGGCGGCGGATTTGGCATTCATCTGCTTCGGGGCCGTCTGCGGCGCTGGGCATGGGGCCTGAAGCCCTCGCTCAACCCGCGAACGGATGTCATTCGCTTCGGGCTGATCGGGTCGCTGCTCCTCACCGCGCTTCTCTCCAACGACCAGAGCGACAAGGACATCGCACGTCAGCGGCGGCGCCGGACATTACGCCCACCGCGGTCCGGGAAGCTGACAGACATCGTCGCGGTACAGGCGGAGTCGTTCTTCGACGTTCGCCGAATGGACCGACGGATCGACCGCAGTCTGTTGCGATGCTTTGATCATTGCGCCACGGAGGCCGTGTACCGGGGGCAGCTTACCGTCCCGGCTGCGTGGGGAGCCTGCACGCAGAGGACCGAGTTTGCGTTCTTGACCGGTCTATCTGCGGATGAGCTTGGAATGGACCGGTTTAACCCGTACCTGCGGTTCGCCAAACGACCAGTCTGGTCGATCGCCCATGAACTTCGCAACCTCGGCTATCAAACGATCTGCATCCATCCGTTCTCGGGCGATTTCTTCGGACGGCGACAGGTGCTACCCAATCTCGGATTCGACGCATTCTTCGATGTCTCGGCATTTCAGGGCGCGCGCGAATTCGGTCCCTACGTTTCCGACCTTGCGGTCGCGGAGAAAGTCGCCGCGGTTCTCGAGGAGTCGGCACGACCCAAATTCATCTTCGCCATCACAATGGAAAATCACGGCCAATGGTGGAAGGAACGCCTGCCCCCGGAGGAACTTGCGGGTGTCCAGGCCCTGGTGCCCAGCTTTCCCGCAGAATTTCTCTGCTACCTCAGGCATCTGGCGAATACCGACGCAATGATCGGGCAGCTAGCGCACGCCTTGCGCCAGCGAGATGGCACGCTGTGCGTCTTTGGAGATCATCTGCCGAGCTTCCCCAAGGTCTTCAGGCATCTGGAATTTTCCGATCCGCGCAGTGACTACGTCATTTGGCGGCCGGATCATGGCGAGCGACCGATGGTTCGTGATGCCGACGTCGTGGGGCTGTCCGACCTGTTGCTGTCGGCGGCAGACATTCGACAGGCGGGCGCGGCCGAGGGGATGTCGACGCCGCCGGGCTCTCGATCTGCAGCCCAAAGATCGGTTTCCGCAGCGCGGGAACTCGAACGTCCGACCCAGGAACTCTAGAGAAATTCGCCATCCGCAGCGAACGAAGCCGATGCCAATGAGCCAAAAGGGGCTTCCGGACTGAGCCGCAAGCACCATGGACACGGATCTTCGAAATCACGGGGACGTTTTCGGTGCAGCAATCGGGACGCTCCTCGCGGAGGCCATGACAGCGCGGGCTAGAATGCCGCACTTCTTTTGCAATTCAGACATCCGCCACGCCGCCCATGAGACTTTCTCGCATGCGCGGCGGTGACCGAACCATCGATGTGGAGAACGCCGGCTCCCGACCGGAGTCCCCGCCGCGCGTGTGGTTGATCCTCTCGGACAAGCTCGGAGACAATGCCCAGGTCAGAGCGGTCGCGGGCGCCCTGAGCTGGCCTTGCGAGGAAAAGCAGATCCGGGTGCGGGGACGTTATATTATAGGCAAGCCCTTCGTCCGGGCATCGTTGCATCACGTGGATCTGGACCGGTCGGATACGCTCGAGCCCCCTTGGCCCGATCTGATCATCACGATTGGCCGGCGCATGTCGATGGTCGCCCTGTGGGTGAAGAAAAAATCGCATGGCCGAACGAAGATCGTGCTGATCGGCAGAGCGCAAAGGCTGCTTCATCGCTTCGATCTGGTCATTACCTCCATGCAGTACCGGCTTCCGCCGCGCGAAAACGTCCTGGGCCATGCCTATCCGCTTCTGCGCGTCGACGAGGCAGCGATCGATGCAGCGGCAGCGGAGTGGAAGGCGGAATTCGAATCTCTGCCCCGGCCGCTCGTCGCGCTGATGGTGGGCGGCCCGATCCGGACGGTGCGCTTCGACGCCTGCATCGCCAGTGGCCTTGCCTGCTCGGCCGCCCGTTTCGCGGCCGAGCAGGGCGGAACCCTTGTGGTCACCACGAGCCGGCGAACGCCGGTGACGGTCACGGAGGCGCTGGCGGCTAGCCTTCCCAAGGAGGCGTTGCTGTACCGCTGGACATCCGAGGGACGGAACAATCCGTACCGGGCGCTCCTCAAGCTCGCCGACAGATTCATCGTGACCGGAGACAGCATATCCATGCTCGTCGAGATCGCGTGTCTCGGCAGGCCACTGGCGATCTATCCGCTTCCGCCCTCCTCATGGCTCGCAAGGCCGCTGATGTGGTTGCGCCGCCGTCTCCATCCTGGAAGGGGCGGGCAGCCCGGACCGCACGGTCTGGGGTTCGGGGTGCTGGGCGACCTGCTCTATCGTCTGGGCCTGATCGGGTACACGCGGGACTTGAAGGCGCTGCACGAGACGCTGGTTCGCGACGAACTGGCGGTATGGTTTGGGGACGCCTTACGACCTGACGGCCCAAAAGCCCCGGATGAATTGCCCGGCATCGTCGCGCGGATAAGGGGACTGATGCAGCCACACTGAGGCGGCCTCGAAGCCGTTCGGCCCGCAGCTTTGGCGAAGGCTCAGAACGTTCGGGTCATTTTCTGTAACCATTGCTAACGTTTGTTGATTTGCACCGGCACAGGGTCCGCCCTTATTGAACGAAGTTGCTTGTGAGTCGCGCAGACGCTGACCCGAGGGGGCGGGCCAGGCGGTTATCTGTAACCATAACACAGACAGGCGGAAGAGATGGGCATCGAGGCAGTTTGGGACAGACTGGCGCGTGAAGCGGCAGTCAGAGCCACGTTTCTTCTGCCTGACGCGACTCGCCGGCGGATCGAGCGCCGGGCACGCGGTCGGGAGGAAGCGCACAAGCTAGAGCGCGCCGACTGCGTCATCGTTTCCTATGGAAAGAGCGGCCGGACCTGGCTGCGCGTGATGTTGTCGCGGTTCTATCAACTTCGCTTCGGACTGCCCATGCGGAGTCTCCTTAGCTTCGACAACCTGCATCGTCGAAACGAGGGGATCCCCAAGGTTCTTTTCACGCACGACAACTACATCCGGGATTACACTGGGAACTTCGACTCCAAGGCCGATTTTTCCGGCAAGAAGGTTGTGCTGCTCGTTCGGCATCCGGCGGACGTGGCGGTTTCCCAGTATTTTCAGTGGCGCTACCGCATGGCGGCGGGCAAGAAGCGGATCAACGACTATCCGCCCCACGGGGCCGAGGTGCCGATCTTCGACTTCGTGATGCGCGAAGGCGCCATGCTCGAAAGAGTCGTCGAGTTTATGAACGCGTGGGCGCGCGCCCTGCCGGACCTGGATAGCAGCTTGGTAATCCGCTACGAAGACATGCGCGCCAGCCCCGAGACCTCGCTCCACCGGATACTCGCGTTCATGGGGGCAGAGCCGACAGATGGGGAAGTTTCTCAGGCCGTTGAGTTTGCTTCCTTCGACAAGATGAGATCGTTGGAGGCGCGTAACGTCTTCTGGCTGTACGGCAGCAAACTGCTGGCGAAGGACAAGAGCAACCCGGACTCATACAAAGTGCGCCGCGGCAAGGTCGGCGGCTACCGGGACTATTTCGACGACGACCAAGCTCGGCAGATCGACGAGTTCGTCGGCGCGAGGCTCGACCCCGTTTACGGGTACGTCCCGAGCGAGTGCGACGGGATGAGGAGCGCGTGACCGTCGGAGAACGGACGACGCACGGGACAGGAGGGGCGACATGAGCGAGACGGCAAAGGGTGACAAGCCCTGCGTTTTCATTCAGACCAACGCGAAGCAGTTCGTCGGCGCTCTTGTGGCGGCGCATTCACTGCGCCGGAACTCAACGGACCCGGATGCGTTCGACGTCCACATCATGAAGCGCGAGGACTATGACTTCTTCACCGCGCGGGAGGGGCAGGCATATCTGCGCGACGGTCTGAAGCGCATCTGGCACAACGACGATCTTCAGTCCTTCACACCGCTGCGCTTCATGCCCCCGGAACTCATGGGATATCGCGGTCGCGCCGTGGTCATCGACCCGGATGTCTTCGCTGCCGGTGACGTGCGCGAGCTGCTGGACCGCGACATGCAGGGGAAGTCGATCCTCTGCCGGCTTCGCGGAAACAAGGCGGCCGGAAAGTCGTATGCAACCAGTGTCATGCTTCTCGATTGCGCGAAGCTGACCCACTGGAACGTGGAGAAGCAGTTCAACCAGATGTTCGAGTTCGAACTCGACTACATGGACTGGATCTCGCTCCGGCTCGAGCCGACCGAGAGCATCGGCATGCTCGAGAACGAGTGGAACGACTTCGATCGGCTGACCGACAAGACCAAGATGGTCCACAACACCAAGCGCTACACGCAGCCTTGGAAGACCGGGCTGCCGGTGGACTTCTCGCCACCCGACAAGCTGAAGAACTTTCCGCCCTACGGCTGGATCATGCAGGCGCGACGCGCGTTGTTCGGCGACTACGGCCTGCTCGGCCACTACAAGCGGCATCCGGACCCGAACCAGGAGCGGTTCTTCTTCGGCCTCTTGCGCGGATGCCTGGAGGAAGGGACCGTCACGGAAGACATGCTGCGCTCGGAAATGGCGAGCAACCACCTGCGCCACGACGCGCTCGAGGTGCTGCGGCGCACACCGGCGCTCGGCCAGCAAGCGGCGACGGCCTAGCGCTCGGGGTGGCTTTCATGATGCTTCCTGGCACTAGGCCGAACGGCACGCCCTGCCGGCGCAACGCTCTCGGCAAAGAGGGAACGGACCCGCGCCACCGCACGTGGCAGGTCCGTGGAGCGGCCCTTGCGACCGGGCGGTGCCGGGTCGCCGAGCCATGCTGCGCGACCGCTGCGAACCAGCGCCCGAAGCATCGCGCCGATGTCGCGCCGCATCCGCACGGGCGCGAGGCGATGAACCGTTCGATAGAACAGGGTCCATCCGTCGAATTGCCGCATGACATTTCGCGCCGAGCGCGGTCCAGTCGGCTCGCGCATCGAGCCGGGCCCCTCTCCAGGGTCAAAGATGTAGACCGGCGCTTTGGTAGCGCAGGCTTCGGCGACCATGGACACACTGTCTCCCGTCACCACGATCGCATCGGCGAGAGCGAGAAACGCAAGATAAGGATTCTCCTGCACCCGCGGGTTCCAGTAATGGATATACGCGGGCTCTCGGATAGCCTCGCGAAGCGCTTCGCTGGCTTCGGCGCTGGTGCGGGCGCTGGTCGTGACCAGCAGCGACCCGCCGGCGTCCTTGGCCATTCGTGCAACGGTGCGGCCGAGACCCCCGGCGGCGTCCACTCCCAGCCTGTAAGGGGCGGCGTCTCCGCCGACCAGGACCGCGATTCGGGGGCGCGGCAGATGGGCCAGACGTTCCCGCCAAGCCTCGGCGGCTTGCTCGAGCCGTTCCGGAGTGACGCGATGGAGCGGGAGGTCGAGCCACAGAATGTTTGGCCGTCGCGGCAGAGCGTACTGGGGCGTCGTGATTACGAGGTCGAAACACTCAAGCCTGGCCCAGGGTCTGCCGAAATGGACCAGCCGCGTGCGACCTCCGGACCGACGGCGGATCCAGCGGGCCACCGGCTCATTGCGGCGGCCCGCCGAAATCACGAGATCGGGCCAGGGCTCGGCAAGCAGGCTGGATTGTCCGCGCACGATGCCCGCCAGTGTGGGTCCCAAGGCAAGGTTCGTCACGAGCTCGGTCTTCCGGTAGGCCAGCCGCTTGACCTCGAAGGGCCAGCCGAGCGCCTCGGCGAGGGCGAGCATCTGCGCGCTGTCACCCGCCCGGTGTCCCGTCAGAACCCATACGGTTGGCATCCTCGCGCCCTGCCCGCCCGGCGGCTCTTGCTCAGCGCCCACGATCGTCTCTCCCTCAGCAAATGCTGCCCGCTCGAGGCAGCGCGGCCCGCGGCGGCTCCAGCTTCCTTGGGTCACGCGATTGGTTGCAGCGCGCACACCCCTCTATCGCAGGTGCTTGGCGGGTCCAAGGCGGCACCGGCGCTTACGTTCCCGACTTTGGATCCGAAATCACTGCGTCATTCTCGCGTCAATGCCGCGATCAACCCTGCCCCCCAGAGATAGCCATGCCAAAAGATCATCCGCTATACTCGATAGAACTGCTGGAGAACAGGCATGCGGACCGTCGCAAGTCTCCAACAGTTTGGGCTGTTCTGTGCGCCCGCCAGGGCGAAAATGCGCAGGTCCTCGCCCTCGCCGAGGCGCTCGGCTGGCCCTTCGAGATCAAGCGTCTCAGCTACCGCCGGTTCGGATATCTCAGCGATGTGTTCCGCCCGACGACTCTCCTGGGAATACGTCAGGATCTCTCCAGCCCACTGGAGCCGCCCTGGCCCGACCTCGTCATCTCCGCGGCCATGCGCAACGAGCCGGTCTGCCGCTGGATCCAAAAGCAGGCGGACAAGCCGGTACGATATGTGCATGTCGGCCGCCCATGGGCGCGCCTTGACAAATTCGACCTCGTCGTCACTGCGCCTGAATACCGCCTCCCGGACCGCAGCAACGTTCTGCACAATGACCTGAGCCTGACGCACATCACCAAGCCGCGGCTCGCGGATGCTGCCGCCATATGGGCACCGCGCTTTGCCCATTTGCCGCGCCCCTACATTGCGCTTCTGGTGGGCGGCTACGGCGGACCCTACGCTCTGGGGCACGAAGCAGCGCGCAGACTGGGCCAGAAGGCCAGCGCCTTGGCGCGTGAGGTCGGAGGATCTCTGCTCGTGACGGCCAGCCGCCGCACGGCACCGGGGGCCATGGACGCCTTGGAGGGGGCCATCGACGTTCCGGCTCACGTGTATCGCTGGACACCGGACGCGCTTGAGAATCCGTTTTACGGATATTTGGCACTGGCAGAGTCCTTCATCGTGACCTGCGACAGCGCGACAATGCTGGCCGAAGCCTGCGCGACGCGCCGGCCGGTCTACATGTTCGATCCCGGCCCGGGCGACTTTGAGACAGGTCATGCATTGGAGGAAGAGGTCGGCAAATCTCGGCGGGTGCGTTGGCCCACGCGGTGCGACATCGACCACGCCAAGGCCGTCCTATACCGGAAGATGCTCAGGATCCCTCCGCAAAGGATGACGCGCGACATCCGTTTGGTCCACCGTCGCCTGATCGACGCTGGCCGTGTTGCATGGCTGGACGAAGCGTTCCCCACCCGCCAGCCACCGCCTGTAATGGAAACGCAACGGGCGGTCGAGCGCGTGGAGGCCCTGTTCATGCCGGAGGAGTATGAGAGCGAGGTGGATATGGATCCGCGTCGCGTTGCCAGCGCGTGTTGACTAAGCGGGGCAATCTCGGTCTGTAACGGCAGAAATCTGTGACCCTTTTCGGGTCTTTCGGGAGCCATCGTGCACTTGACCATTCCCCGAGATTAGGGCCGCGAAACGCCAGAATTCTCCGATTGGGTTGCAGTGGTGAGCGACGGCGTGGAGTCCGCAAGAGTCTCAAGCGCCGGCGCGCTCTGGCAAGGCACACGCTGGCCGGCTCGCGCGGTGCTTAGACGGAAGTACAGCTCGCCACCAATTCCAGCGGATCCGCTGCGGGGCAGGTACTGCAAAGCGGGTACGAACCGGCTCGACCCCCCGGCCACTCATCCAGGGAATCTTGTGACGTCAGGTCTTGTCCACGTCACGGCGCACGCGCTCCTGCCCGAGCAGGCGGCGGGTCTCGTCCATCTTGTCGAAGGTCTCGTCGAGACGGAAGTGGAGTTCCGGCGAGTATTTCAACCGGACCTCACGGTTGATCCGCCGTCGCAACTCACCCTTGGCATGTTCGAGGCCTTCGAGCACGCGTTCCGTATCGCGGCCGCCAAGCGGCATGATGTAGACCGTGGCAACCTTGAGATCGGGCGAGCAGCGCACCTCGCCTACCGTGACCGAGACCCCCTCGAGGGCGGGCTCGTGGTGCTCGCCGCGCATCAGAACATCCGCCAAAACGCGACGGATCAGCTCACCGACACGGAGCTGGCGCTGAGTCGGATCGGACAAATCGTGCTGCCTGCGGGTCATGGGCTGCCGGGGGCGGTTGCCCCCCTCCCTGCCTGCCCCATCTGGGGAAGGTGTCGCGTCGGGTCGTCGGTCGCAGAGGTCAGAGCGTGCGCTCGACCTCCTCGCGCTCGAAGATTTCGATCACGTCGCCTTCGCGGATGTCCTCGTAGTTCTCGAAGGCCATGCCGCATTCCTGGCCGGCCTGGACCTCGCGCACTTCGTCCTTGAAGCGCTTGAGCGTCTTCAGCCGTCCTTCGTGTATCACGACATCGTCGCGCAACAGGCGGACGCCGGCGTTCCTGCGGGCCACGCCCTCGGTAACCTCGCAGCCGGCGACACGGCCGACGCCGGAGACCTTGAACACCTGCTTGATCGCGGCATAGCCGACAAACTTCTCCTTGACCTCTGGCGAAAGCAGGCCTTCGGCGGCCTTCTTCACGTCCTCGACCAGGTCGTAGATCACCGAATAGTAGCGGATTTCGACGCCCTTCTGGTTTGCGGCCTCGCGCGCCGGGGCATTGGCGCGGACGTTGAAGCCGATGATCGGAGCCTTCGAGGCCTCGGCCAGCGTGACGTCCGACTCGGTGATCGCGCCGACGCCAAAGTGCAGCACGCGAACCTGAACCTCCTCGTTGCCGACCTTTTCGAGCGCCTGCACAATGGCCTCGGCCGAGCCTTGAACATCGGCCTTCACCAGCACGGGCAGCTCCTTGACATCCTCGCTGGCCTTGGCCTGGGCGAGGAGCTGGTCGAGCGTGGCACGGGCGCCCTTCGCCGCCTGGGCCTCTCGAGCCTTCCGCTGGCGGTACTCGGCGATCTCGCGGGCCTTGTTCTCGTCTTCGACCACATTGAGGGTGTCCCCCGCCTCGGGGGTGCCCTGAAGGCCGAGCACCTCAACGGGAATTGACGGGCCCGCTTCCTCGACACGGTCGCCCTGATCGTTGATCAGCGCCCGCACGCGGCCCCATTGCTCGCCAACAACGAAGACATCGCCGAGCCTGAGTGTGCCCCGCTGGACCAGAACTGTGGCCACGGGTCCACGGCCGACATCGAGCTTGGCCTCGATCACTGCCCCCTCGGCCGGCCGGTTCGGGTTGGCCCTGAGCTCCATGAGCTCGGCCTGGAGAGCGATCGCCTCGAGCAGCTTGTCGAGCCCTGCGCCCGTGACGGCCGAGGTCTCGACGCTCAGCACCTCGCCACCCATCTCCTCCACCACTACCTCGTGTTGCAGGAGCTCCGTGCGGACACGGTTCGCATCGGCTCCGGGCCGATCGATCTTGTTGATGGCGATCACCATCGGGACGCCGGCGGCCCTGGCGTGGTTGATCGCCTCGATCGTCTGCGGCATCACCGAGTCGTCCGCCGCGACCACCAGCACGACGATGTCCGTCACTTGGGCGCCGCGGGCGCGCATCGAAGTGAATGCGGCGTGACCCGGCGTATCGAGAAAGGTGATCTTCTGGCCGGACTCGGTGGTGATCTGGTAGGCGCCAATGTGCTGGGTGATCCCTCCGGCTTCCCCGGAGGCGACATCTGTCTTCCTCAGCGCATCGAGCACCGAGGTCTTGCCGTGGTCGACATGCCCCATGATCGTGACCACGGGAGCGCGCGGCAGAAGGTCGGACTCGCTGTCCTGCGCGGTCTCGATCACGGACTCCACATCGGCCTCGGACACGCGCATCGCCTTGTGGCCGAACTCCTCGACGATCAATTCCGCGGTGTCGGCGTCGACCGACTGGTTCTGCGTGGCCATGATGCCGTTCTTCATCAGCGCCTTGATCACGTCGGCGACTCGCTCGGCCATGCGGTTGGCGAGCTCCTGCACGGTAATCGCGTCCGGGATGCGCACATCGCGCACGACCTTCTCGCGCTCGACCGGTCCGCCCATCATCTTGCGCTTCTCGCGCTCCTGACGCCGGCGGAAAGCGGCGAGCGAACGCTGGCGGCCACCCTCGTCCTCGCCAATCTTCGAGATCGTCAATTTACCGGTGCGACGACGTTCTTCCTCGCCACGCGGGCGTGGGGGAGCAGCTTTCTTCGGTGCCTTCGAGGGCGTGCGGCCGCGTGTCGGGGTCTCTTCCTCCGACTCCTCTTCGCGCCCGCGGGCGGGCGTGCGTGGCGCGCGCGGCTGTGACGGCTCGGCAGATTTGTCGGTCTCGGTGTGCTCAACTTCGGGAGTGGGAGCAGAGCCGGCGTCTTCTGCATGTTCGGCCGCATCGGCCTCGGCAGTCTCGCGGCGACGCTTCTCCTCCTCCGCTTCCTCCGCCTTGCGGCGGGTTTCCTCTTCGGCCTTGCGCTTGGCCTCCTCTTCGGCGCGGCGCTTTGCCTCCTCGGCTTCGCGCTGGCGGCGGGCCTCCTCGTCCTTGCGCGCCTGTTTCAGCGCCTCGAGGCGACGCCCGTACTCCTCCTCCGAAAGGGTGCGCAGGATCTGGCCCTTTTTCTCCGTCTCGGCAGACTTCGTCTCTTCGCGCTTTTTCTCCGGCTCGGCCTCGGTCGTCGGAGCCTCGGCCGGTTTTGCCCTGGGCTTGAGCGAAATGGTGCCGCTGCCGGCCGCCTTGCCGCCGTCCGGCGCATTCACAAGCCGCTTCTTCTTCTTCTCGACGACAACCGCGTGTGTGCGTCCGTGGCTGAAGCTTTGGCGCACCGAGCCACGCACGGTGCCGCCTCGGCCTGCCACCCGACGCCCGACCTTGTTGTCGCCGCTATCCGTATCGTTCATCCGTCACCTTGTCCGGAGCCCAAGCCTGAGCCCTTCTGCCTTGCCTTGCAAACAGCCGTGGCGCCCCGACGCTCCGGGACGCCCGTAGACGCCGTTGCCCGAAGACCCCCGAGCCTGAGCGCCTCGGCGAGCGCGCGATCCGCGAAGCCGCCCCGGTCGAGCGCGGCATGTATCGCAAAATCGCGGCCAAAAGCCAAACCCAATTCGCGGCCCGTGAGGACCTGGATAATCGGGGTCCCGCCCGAGACCCGCGCCAGCTTTGCCTTCCCGTCCGCGGCACCATCCGATGCCGTGATCAGCGCGCCGACCCCGCTTTCCTTGAGCCGAGCGCGCGTCTTCTCGAAGCCGACGACCGCCTGGCCCGCCTTGCGCGCGAGGCCGATCAGGTCGATCAGGCGCTGCGCCAGCATGACCTCGAGCCGGTCCGCCAAGGCGTCAGGCACCTTGACCTGGGCCCGGAAACCGCGGGCGAAGAGGCGTTTCGTCACCGCACGCTCGATCACCACCCGGTCCGAGGTGAGCCACACGCCCCTGCCCGGAAGTTTCGCCGCGAGGTCCGGCACCACCTCATGCTCGGGCGAGAGGACGAAGCGAATCAGGCGCTCCGTCGGTCCGCTCTCGCCCGTGGCGATGCAGCGCCGCTCCGGCCCGATGCGGGATTTCACGGCGCCACCCCGTGTCACTTAATGGCCCAGGCGGGCTTACGCCAGCCTGGCCTCCTCGCCGGTTTCGTCGCCGGCACTGTCGATCTCGGCCGCGCCCTCGGCCGCGGCATCCTCCCCCGCGGTGAGCGCTTCCAGCTCCGCGGCGTCGACGATGCCAAGCTCGACGCGGGCCTTCATCACCAGGTATTGGGCTTCCTCGAGGCTCATGTCGAAGCTCTCGAGCAGACCCTCGTCCTTGACGCGCTTGCCGTCGATGATGGTATAGCCGCCCGCCAACTCCCAGTCGGCGCAGCGAGCGAATTCCTCGAGGCTGGTCACGCCCTCCTTCGCCAGCGCCAGCACCATCTGCGGCGTCAGGCCCTCGAACTCGATCAGGCTGTCCTCGGCCCCCAGGTTGCGCGCCTCGGCGAGCGCCTTCTGGTTCTGCTCCTCGATGCTTTCCCGGGCGCGCGCCTGCAGTTCCTCCGCGGTCTCCTCGTCGAAGCCCTCGATCATCGCGATCTCCTCAAGAGGCACATAAGCCACCTCCTCGAGCGAGGTGAACCCCTCGGAGACCAGGAGCTGGGCCACCATCTCGTCGACGTTGAGCGATTCCATGAACATCTGGCTGCGCTCGTTGAACTCCTGCTGGCGGCGCTCGGATTCCTCGGCCTCGGTCATGATGTCGATGTCCCAGCCGGTGAGCTGCGAGGCCAGTCGCACGTTCTGGCCGCGCCGACCGATCGCCTGGGAGAGCTGATCGTCAGGCACGACGACCTCGATGCGCCGCGCGTCCTCGTCCATCACAACCTTGGTGACTTCGGCGGGCTGCAGTGCGTTGACGATGAAGGTGGCGGCGTCCTCGTTCCAAGGAATGATGTCGATCTTCTCGCCCTGGAGCTCGCTCACCACCGCCTGGACACGGGATCCGCGCATGCCGACGCAGGCGCCGACAGGGTCGATCGAATGATCGTAGGAGATGACGCCGATCTTCGCGCGGCTGCCCGGATCGCGGGCCACCGCCTTGATCTCGATGATACCGTCGTAGATCTCCGGGACCTCCATGGCGAAGAGCTTGGCCATGAACTCAGGCGCGGTGCGGGAAAGAAAGATCTGGGGACCGCGCGCCTCGCGACGCACGTCACGCACATAGGCGCGAATGCGGTCGCCGACGCGGTAGGTCTCGCGCGGGATCAACTGATCGCGGCGGATGATCGCCTCGGCACGGCCGAGATCGACGATGACGTTGCCATACTCGACCCGCTTGACCAGGCCGTTGACGATTTCCCCGACGCGGTCCTTGTACTCCTCGTACTGGCGCTCGCGCTCGGCATCGCGGACCCTTTGCACGATCACCTGCTTGGCCGTCTGTGCCGCGATGCGGCCGAAGTCCATGGGAGGCAGCGGCTCGGTGATCAGATCACCGACCTGCGCCTCGGGATTCTTCAGCCGTGCCTCCTTGAGGCCGATCTGCGTGAAATGGTTCTCGACCTCGGCGTCGTCGACCACTTCGAGCACCCGATGCATGGTGGTCTCGCCCGTCTTCTTGTCGATGAAGGCGCGGATATCGTACTCGGCGCCGTAACGCGAACGGGCCGCCTTGGCGAGGCTTTCCTCCATCGCCTCGATCACGAGGTCACGCTCGATCAGCTTCTCGCGCGCCACCGCGTCGGCAATCTGCAGGAGCTCCAGCTTGTTCGCACTGACCATCTTCATGCGTCCTTCTTCTCGCGAGGGGCATCGGCCTCCGCGTCTTCGTCATCCTCGAATTCCACGACCTCGTCGTAGTCCGCCGCGTCGAATGCGTGCTTACGCGCCCTAAGAGATTCCGCGACGAGCTCGTCCGTCAGGACCAGCTTGGCATCCGCGAGCCGGTCGAAGGGCACGCGGGCCGGACCTTGGTCGGTTTCAATCAGGATCTCACTATTCTCGACCCCGCCCAGCGTCCCCTTGAACCGGCGGCGCCCGTCGATCAGTTCCTCCGCCTCGAGCCGGGCGATATAGCCAGACCAGCGAGCGAAATCTTCGAACCGTGTCAGCGGCCGGTCGATCCCGGGCGAAGAAACCTCGAGCGTGTATTCGCTGGCAATCGGGTCCTCGACGTCGAGCACCGCCGAGAGCGCGCGCGAAAGCTCGGCACAGTCCTCGATCTCCATGGTGCCGTCGGGGCGCTCGGCCATGACCTGCAACGTCGTGCGCTTGCCGCCCATCAGGCGCAGGCGCACGAGCCGAAATCCCATCCCCTCGATCGCCGGCTCGACGATGCGAGCGAGGCGCTGGTCCACGGGGGCCTTGGCGACCAGATCGGGCATAGTTGGCGCGGCGCTCCTCCGGCGCGAATCAAAAGCGGGCCCAGCGGCCCGCCTGAGAAACCCGGTGGGGGTCTCGCCGCTCCGGCGAGGCCGCCGCGATGTTGACGCCCATATAAGCC
>NZ_JBZSYN010000144.1:0-5588 GCF_058622915.1 Thermohalobaculum sp.
CACTCGTCCCCGAAGGTCCGCCGAATAGGCCCTGCTCATGCCCTGCCTCGTCGTTGTTTGAGGCAGAGACTCGAACGTCAGAGCGCCCCTGTGAACCCCGCCAATGACTCGGCAAAGCCGGAACGCGCTCTAGATCCGGATGCCGCCGGCCGGCTGCAGCACCAGCTTCTCGACCGAAAGGGTGCCCGTGCCGGCACAGTTGGCGAACACCGCCTCGGCCACCTGCGCCGACGACAGCATCTTCGCCGGGTCGACCTCCTCCCCCGCGAAGGAATTCGTGTAGGTCACGCCGGGATAGACGTTGGTCACGGCAACCCCCGCCTGTGCGACCTCCTCGCGCAGACAGGCGAACAGCGCCGCCTCCCCCGCCTTCGCCGCGCAATAGGCCGCCTTTCCGGCCAAGGGCCTGAGCGCGGCCACCGAGACGATGTTGGCGATGCGCCCGCGCGCCTTGAGAACATGGGGCAAAAGCGCGCGCGTCACCGTGAAGGGGCCGAGCACGTTGGCCCGCCACATGGCCTCGAGCGTCGCCGCGTCGGTTTCGCAAAACGCGCCATGGGCGAAGCCACCGGCATTGTTCACCAGGAGATCGATCTCGGCGCCCTCGAGCTCGACCGCCACCTGCTCGACCGCCGCCGAATCCGCTGCGTCCGCCTGCCAGAAGCGGCCGGTGCCCGATGCATTCAGCTCGGACACGTCCGCGGCCGAGCGGGTCAGCCCCGCCACCCGCCAGCCGGCCTCGGCGAAGCGCGCGGCGATGGCGCGGCCGATGCCCTTGCCCGCCCCGGTCACGAAAACGCCGGGCATCGCCGCGTCAGCGCAGATAGTTCCACTCGGGCCGGGTCGGGATCAGGAGCGGCGCGTCCCGCACCGGCACCTCGTCCTCGGGGATGAACTTGGGCCGGTCGACGCACAGGATGCGCTTGGGCGAGTCGGTCGGATTGCGGTACTCGTGCACATAGCCGGCGGGCCAGCTGAAGGCATCGCCCGGACGCACCCGCAGATTCTGCTGCAGGAGCCCGGGGTCGAGCACCAGCTCGCGCTCGCGCATCACGCGATGGAAATGCGCCGGGATGACCGCCCCCGGCGCAATCTCGAGCACGTAGAGCCCCACGGCGTCATCTTCGTACAGGACATAGGCGGCGCCGAAGCGGTTGACCTCGATCGCGAAGTCCGGCCGCAGCATGCGCGCCGTGGCGCTCAGGCCCTGGCCGTCGCCCACCACCACCTCCACCCGCTCGTTCCAGCGCCCGGCCGCCGAGGCGAAGAAGAAGCAGCCGATCATCTGCGCCAGCTTCTCAGGTGCCACCTCGCCAAGCACCGAATCGATCACGAAGGCCGTCCCCGACCTGAGCTCCGACAAGGCCTTCTCGTCGGCAACCAGCTTGCCGTCGGGCAGCAGCGAGACCCCGACCAGGGGCGACGCCTTTGCGCCGCCACCGCGCGGCGCGTGCGCGAAGCGGATCCTGGCCTGCCCGGTCCTGGCCTGCCCGGTCCTGGCCTCCCCGGCGTGGCTGGACGGTTTTTCCGAGACCCTCAGGTTCATGCGCATCCTCGCTGGCGGTCGTGCCCCGTTCACCGCGACGGGACCTCCTGTACCCTTGCCGAGCTTGGTTAATTGAGCGTTAAGCACGTTCGCGCCGGCCGCGCCCCGGCCTCAAGCCCGGGCCTCAACCCTTGTCGCGGGCGCCCCCGGCAGGCTATTGCCCTGTACAGAGGCCGTGTCGCGAGGTCGCCCATGCCCCAGTTCCAGAAGATTCTCGTCGCCAACCGGGGCGAGATCGCGATTCGCGTGCTGCGCGCGGCCAACGAGCTGGGCAAGCGCACGGTCGCCATCTACGCCGAGGAGGACAAGCTCGCCCTGCACCGCTTCAAGGCGGACGAGGCCTACCAGGTGGGCAAGGGCAAGGGGCCGGTCGCCGCCTATCTCGACATCCCCTCGATCCTGCGCGTGGCCAAGTCCTGCGGCGCCGACGCGATCCACCCGGGCTACGGCTTCCTTGCCGAGAACCCGGACTTCGCCGAGGCCTGCGAGCACGCCGGCATCGCCTGGATCGGGCCCTCGCCGGCCACCATGCGGCAGCTCGGCGACAAGGCCAGCGCCCGGCGCGTCGCCATCGCGGCCGGCGTTCCGGTGGTGCCCGCCAGCGAGATCCTGCCCGACGACATGGCCGAGGTCCGGCGCATGGCCGAGGAGATCGGCTATCCCCTGATGCTCAAGGCCTCCTGGGGCGGCGGCGGGCGCGGCATGCGCCCGATCGCCGGCGCAGACGAGCTCGAGACCAAGGTGCGCGAGGGCCGGCGCGAGGCCGAGGCCGCGTTCGGCAACGGCGAAGGCTATTTGGAGAAGATGATCCCGCGCGCCCGCCATGTCGAGGTGCAGATCCTGGGCGACCGGCACGGCGCCGTCTACCACCTGTTCGAGCGCGACTGCACCGTGCAGCGGCGCAACCAGAAGGTGGTCGAGCGCGCCCCCGCCCCCTACCTCCTGCCGGACCGGCGGGCCGAGCTGTGCGAGCTGGGGCTGAAGATCGCGCGCCACGCCGGCTATTACTGCGCCGGCACGGTCGAGTTCCTGCAGGACGCCGACACCGGCGCCTTCCACTTCATCGAGGTCAACCCGCGCATCCAGGTCGAGCACACCGTGACCGAGGAGGTCACCGGCATCGACATCGTCAAGGCGCAGATCCGCATCACCGAGGGGGCGACCCTGGCCGAGGCGTCCGGCGCCTCGGCGCAGCAGGACATCGCGCTCGACGGCCACGCGCTGCAGTGCCGGGTGACCACCGAGGACCCGCTCAACAGCTTCATCCCCGACTACGGCCGCATCACCGCCTATCGCGGCGCCACCGGCTTCGGCATCCGGCTCGACGGCGGCACCGCCTATTCGGGCGCGGTGATCACGCGCTACTACGACTCGCTCTTGGAAAAGGTCACCGCCTGGGCGCCCACGCCCGAGGAGGCGGCGCTGCGCATGGACCGGGCGCTCAGGGAGTTCCGCATCCGCGGCGTCGCCACCAATCTGGTGTTCCTCGAGAACCTGCTCAAGCACCCGGCCTTTCTCGACTGCTCCTACACCACGCGCTTCATCGACACGACGCCGGAGCTGTTCGACTTCCGCCCCCGCCGCGACCGCGCCACCAAGCTCTTGCGCTTCATCGGCGAGGTCACCGTCAACGGCAACGCCGAGGTCAAGGGGCTGAAGCGCCCGCCGGCCCATGTGCGCCCGCCCGAGCCCCCGGCACTCAGGCGCGAGGACCCGCCGGCCGGGCTCAAGCAGATGCTCGAGGCGCAGGGCCCCAGGGCGGTGGCCGACTGGATGCTGGAGCAGAAGAAGCTGCTCTTGACCGACACCGCCATGCGCGACGGGCCGCAGTCGCTGCTGGCGACGCGCATGCGCTCGCTCGACCTGGTCCGCGCCGCGCCGGCCTATGCGCACAATCTCCCCGAGCTGTTCTCGGTCGAGTGCTGGGGCGGCGCCACCTTCGACGTCGCCTACCGCTTCTTGCAGGAATGCCCCTGGCAGCGCCTGCGCGAGCTGCGGGCACGCATGCCGAACCTGCTCCTGCAGATGCTGATCCGCTCCTCGAACGGGGTCGGCTACACCAACTATCCCGACAACGTGGTGGAGAAGTTCGTCGCCCGCGCCGCCGAGACCGGGATCGACCTGTTCCGCGTCTTCGACCCGCTCAACTGGGTCGAGAACATGCGCGTGTGCATGGACGCGGTGCTCGCCTCGGGCAAGCTCCTCGAGGCGGCCATCTGCTACACCGGCGACATCCAGGACCGGGCGCGCTCGAAATACTCGCTCGGCTACTATGTCGAGCTGGCCAGGCAGCTCGAGAAGGCGGGCGCCCATATCCTGTGCATCAAGGACATGGCCGGGCTGGTCAAGCCCGGCGCGGCGCGCGACCTCGTGGGCGCCTTGAAGAACGAGATCGCCATCCCGGTGCACCTGCACACCCACGACACCAGCGGAATCTCGGCGGCCTCGGTGCTGGCCGCCGCCGAGGCCGGGATCGACGCCGCCGACGCGGCCATGGACGCGCTGTCGGGGCTGACCTCGCAGCCGCCGCTGGGCTCGATCGTCGCCGCGCTCGAGCATACCGAGCGCTCGACCGGGCTCGAGATCGAGGCGGTGCGCGAGATCTCCACCTACTGGGAGGGGGTGCGCCGCATGTACGCGCCCTTCGAGTCCGACATGCGCTCGGGCACCGCCGAGGTCTACCTGCACGAGATGCCCGGCGGCCAGGTCACCAACCTGCGCGCCCAGGCCCGCGCGCTCGGGCTCGAGGACCGCTGGCCCGAGGTGGCGCGCACCTATGCCGAGGTCAATGCCATGTTCGGCGACATCATCAAGGTGACGCCGACCTCGAAGGTGGTCGGCGACATGGCGCTCGCGATGGTCTCGGCGGGGCTCACCCGCGCCCAGGTCGAGGACCCCGAGACCGACGTCTCCTTCCCCGACTCGGTGATCGGCTTCTTCAGGGGCGAGATGGGCCAGCCCCCCGGCGGCTTCCCCGCCACGCTGCAAAGGAAGGTGCTGAAGGGCCAGCCCCCCATCAGCGGCCGGCCGGGCGCGCAGATGCCGCCCGTGGATCTCGAGGCCAGGCGGGCCGAGGCGGAAGACCAGATGCCCGGGATCGGCGTCGACGACGAGGACCTGTGCTCCTACCTGATGTATCCCAGGGTCTATCTCGACTACATGGGCCGGCGGCGCGAGTTCGGCCCGGTCAGGGTGCTGCCGACGCCGACCTTCTTCTGGGGCATGGAGCCGGGCGAGGAGATCCATGTCGACCTGCGCCCCGGCGTAACCCTGGTGATCCGCCTGCAGGCGATCTCGGAGCCAGACGAGAAGGGAGCGGTGCGGCTGTTCTACGAGCTGAACGGCCAGCCCCGGACCATCCGCGTCGAGGACCGCCGCTTCACCGCCACCCACGCCAGCGCCGAGAAGGCCGACGCCAAGAACCCCGCCCATGTCGCCGCGCCCATGCCCGGCGTGGTCGGCTCGGTCGCGGTCGCAGCGGGCCAGCAGGTCAAGGCCGGCGACCTGCTGCTGACCTTGGAGGCGATGAAGATGGAGACCGCCATGCACGCCGAGCGCGACGGCACGATCGAGCGCGTCGTGACCCCGTCCGGCACGCAGGTCGATGCCAAGGACCTCCTGCTGGTTTTCGCCGCCTGAGCGGGGTTGTGCACATTGCACACGCGGCTAAGACATTGATTTAATTGGGGATGCGATTCGGGCCGGGTTTATGGTTAATGATCGGTGAGCGGGCTGTAGGGCGGGCTTGAGCCCGCCATTCAACCATTCCGCATGACGTGGCGGGCTGAAGCCCGCCCTACTCGTTGGCACACATCCCACCGGCCGGTATCCGAGGCCCCGGCTCGGGGGCCGGGGCCTGTCAGGAGGAGAGGTGGCGCCAAAGGTCCGGCGTGCGCCCGGGGCGCGGTGCCGCGCCGGGCCCCGGACCCGATCCGGGGCCTAGGGGGGTGTGGCCGTGGGCCAGGAGGCCCCGGCTCGGGGGCCGGGGCCTGTCAGGAGGTGAGGTGGCGCCAAAGGTCCGGCGCGCGCGGGGCGCGGTGCC
>NZ_JBZSYN010000145.1:0-3806 GCF_058622915.1 Thermohalobaculum sp.
GATCAGATGCGCGCGGTCGGCCTCGGGGTCGCGATCGGCGGCGCCCTCGGCCGGCTGCACGGCGAGGAAGACGACCCGGCCCGGCGCCTGGAGCGCCGGCGCGGGCCGGGCGTGCAGCTCGTTGGTCAGCGACCGGCGCAGCGGGTGATCGTCAAGAACGCCCCTGATCATGCTGATTCCCCCTCATGCGGCCATGGCCGCCGCCGGCCCTTCTATCGTGCGCGGGGCGCGAAGGGAATCTGTACGGGGGTCGCGGCCGCCCCGGGGGGCGGAAGTGCGAAGGGCCGCGCGATGGCGGCCCTTCCCTTCGTTCGACCGCTAGGCCGGCTCAGCCCGCCTTCACGTCGATGCGGCGCGTCCGCGCCCTGGCGTCGGCCGACTGCGGCAGCTTCACGGTGAGAATGCCGTTCCTGAAGCTCGCCTCGGCCTTGGCGCTGTCGATGCCCGGGGGCAGCGGGATGGCGCGGTGGAAGGCGCCGTAGGAGCGCTCGGAGAGGTAGTAGCCCTTCTTCGAGTCCTCGCGTTCGACCTTCTTCTCGCCCTTCACCGTGAGCAGGTCGTCGGTCAGCGTGACCTCGACGTCCTTGTGCTCGAGGCCGGGCAGCTCGAGCGTTACCTCGACGCCGTCGGGCGTCTCGACCACGTCGGCGCGCGGGGTCGCGCCGTTCCACGGGAAGCCGCTGCCGCCGAACATGGCCAGGGGTGCCTGCGCAGCTTCGGTGGTGCCGCGCTCGAAGCGGCTCCAGAAGCTGTCGAAGACGTGGTTCATCTCGTCCTGGAGCTGCATGATCGGGTTGGTGGCGGAGTCCTTTGATTCGGGCGCCTTGCCGCCGCGCGCCCAGGGGATCAGATCCTTCACTTGCATCGTCGTTACTCCTCGCATGTCAGGCGGGGCCGCGGCGGGCGCGGCCTCTGCCTTCGTTGGTGGGTCTGCCGGATGCGCCGGGGGCGCGGCTTCACGCCCCCTTCACCTCGATGCGCTTCGGCTTGGCGGGCTCGGCCTTGGGCAGCTCGAGCATCAGCACGCCGTTCACCACCGCTGCCTTGATTTTCGCCTCGTCGATCTCCTCCGACAGCGAGAACACGCGCTCGTAGTCGCCCTCCTCGTACTCGGCATAGGCCAGGCGGTAACCCTCGGGCTGGCGCGGCCGGCTGCGGCCGCGGATGGTGAGCACGCGCTTTTCGAGCGTGATCTCGGCGTCGTCCGGGCCGACGCCGGGCATGTCGACGGCGATCACCACGCCGTTCTCGGTCTCGCACACATCGGTCCAGGGCCGGAACACCGAGCGGCCGCTGGTGGTCTCGCCCGCCATCTCGGCACTGCCGTTGCCCTGACGGGCCTGGTCCTTCCTGACGTCCTTGGTCATCGTCGCACTCCTCTCGCTGCTCCGCTCACGCCGACTTCACGGCGATGCGGCGGGGGCGGTCCTGCTCGGGGCGGCTCAGCTCGATCTCCAGCACGCCGTTCACGAAGCGGGCGTCGACGTTTTCCGAGTCGACGCGGAACGGCAGGCGGATCGTGCGGCTGAATTTGCCCACGGGGCGCTCGCGCAGGTGCCAGACCGCCTTGTCGCCGACTTCCGGAGCGGCGCGCTGGCCGGAGATGGTCAGCGTGTCCTCCTCGACCGAGATGTCGATGTCCTCGGCCTTGAAGCCGGGCAGCTCGGCGGTCAGTGCGACCGAGTGCTCGCCCTGCCACAGGTTGACCGCGGGAAAGCTCGCCTGCGCGTGGCCGCCGCTCTGGGGCGTCCAGGCGCGCTCCAGCTCGCTTTGCAGGCGGCGCATGGCGGCGAAGGGGTCGCGGAAGAAGGGATCGCGGCTGAGGGTGCCGGTGGGATAGAGCAGCATGGTGGCCTCCATCTGTGCGTTGCGACTTCGTCAAAAGCTCGCACGGGACGTGGCCTCCGGAAGCTGCCGCAAGGCACGGCCCGGGAACGCCGCGGGGCGCAGGGAGGAAGGGCGGATACGGCCGGGCCGCGGGATGCGCGACCGGGCGGGAGCTCGCGCTCCCCGGAAACGACTGGCGCCGGCCCCCTTTCGGCGGGCCGCCGCTGATCTGCTCCGCGAGCCGGATCAGCCATTTCATCTGCGGAACCCTCGGCGGCGTTCCACTAACAGAGATAGGAATCGCCCCGCCCCGAATTCAAGAGGCCGCGGCCCCCCGAAGGGGCCGCGGCGGGCTCACATGTTGGGCAGACTCACATGTTGGGATAGTTCGGCCCGTCGCCGCCCTGCGGCGTGACCCAGTTGATGTTCTGGCTGGGATCCTTGATGTCGCAGGTCTTGCAGTGCACGCAGTTCTGGAAGTTGATCTGGAAGCGCGGGTTCGAGCCGTCCTCTTCGCGCACCACCTCGTAGACCCCCGCAGGGCAGTAGCGCTGAGCCGGCTCGGCATATTTCGGCAGGTTCACGTCGATCGGGACCTTCGGGTCGACGAGCGTCAGGTGGCAGGGCTGGTTTTCCTCGTGGTTCGTGAACGAGTAGGCGACATTGGTCAGCCGGTCGAAGCTGAGCACCCCGTCGGGCTTGGGATAGGAGATCGCCGGGTAGTCGCGCGCCAGCCCGGTCGAGTCCGGGTCGGACTTGCCGTGGCGCAGGGTGCCGAGCGGGTTCACCTTCAGGACATTGGCGCACCACATGTCGAGCCCGCCCAGCGCCAGCGAGGCGAACATGCCCCAGTGCGACCACAGCGGCTTGACGTTCCTGACCGGCTTGAGGTCGTCGGCGATGGGTCCCGTGCGCACGGCCTGCTCGTAGGCGGCGAGCTCGTCCGTGGCGCGGCCGGCCTGGATCGCCTCCCAGGCGGCCTCGGCCGCGGCGATGCCCGAGAGCATGGCGTTGTGGTTGCCCTTGATGCGCGGCACGTTGACCATGCCGGCGGAGTCGCCCAGGAGCGCCGCGCCGGGCACCACCAGCTTGGGCAGCGACTGCCAGCCGCCCTCGGCGATGGCCCGGGCGCCATAGGCGATGCGCTTGCCGCCCTTGAGCGTCTCGGCGATGATCGGGTGGTGCTTGAAGCGCTGGAACTCCATGTAGGGGTAGACGTGCGGGTTGGCGTAGTTCAGGTGCACGACGAAGCCGACATAGACCAGGTTCTCGCCGAAGTGATAGACGAAGGAGCCGCCGCCGGCGTTGCGCCCCAGCGGCCAGCCCATGGTGTGCGTGACCAGGCCGGGGCGGTGGGCCTCGGGGCGCACCTCCCACAGCTCCTTCATGCCCAGGCCGTATTTCTGCACGTCCGAGCCGGCGTTGAGCCGGTACCGGTTGATGAGCTGCTTCGACAGCGACCCGCGCACGCCCTCGGCGAGGAAGACGTATTTGCCGTGCAGCTCCATGCCCGGCTCGTAGTTCGGGCCGGGGGTGCGGTCGGGGTTGAGGCCGAACTCGCCGGCGACGACGCCGCGGACTGTGCCGCCCTCGCCCTCGACCAGCTGGGAGCAGGCCATGCCGGGGAAGATCTCGACGCCCAGCGCCTCGGCCTGCTCCGCCAGCCAGCGGCAGACATTGCCCATGGAGACGATGTAGGTGCCGTGGTTGTTCATCAGCGGCGGCATGGCGAAGTTGGGCAGACGGATCTGGCCGTGCTCGCCGAGCACGAAGAAGCGGTCCTGGGTCACGGGGGTCTCGATCGGCGCCCCCTTCTCGCGCCAGTCGGGGATCAGCGCGTTCAGGCCCGACAGGTCGAGCACCGCGCCCGAGAGGATGTGCGCGCCGACCTCGGAGCCCTTTTCGAGCACGATCACGTTCATTTCCGGGTCGAGCTGCTTGAGCCGGATCGCGGCCGCGAGTCCCGCCGGCCCGGCGCC
>NZ_JBZSYN010000146.1:0-5793 GCF_058622915.1 Thermohalobaculum sp.
CCCGGTTCAGCCGGGCGTGAGCGACACCAAGATCGAGGAGCGCCTCGCCGCTCTGCGCGCCCTGGGCGTGCCGGTGCCGGATAAGGAGAGCCTCGATCTCGACGCGGTGGTGGCGCTGCTTGGGATGGGCCGGCGCAAGCCGTCGCCCTCGAACGAGATGGAGGCCATCCGCGCCGCGAACCTGCTTGCGAACAACGACCCGCACGGGGCCGCCTGGATCCGCTTCAACAAGGCGCCGGGCGAGTCGGCAGAGGCGGGCGGCGCCCGCGGGCGCCGCGAAGGCCGGCGCCGCCGCGTCGACGCCTGACCGCGGTCGGGCGAAACGGGGCCTCGCCGCGCGCGGTGGGGCCCTTTTCGTTTCCGGTTTTCAGGCGCTGCGGCCTCAGGCGCCGCTGATCCCGGTGACGCGGTGATCCATCGAGTGCGAGGGCCGCTCGCAGCCGGCCTCGCCCACGACACGGGCCGGAACGCCGGCCACGGTCTTGCGCGGCGGCACGTCCTGCAGGACCACCGATCCGGCCGCGATCCGCGCGCAGTTGCCCACGCTGATATTGCCGAGCACCTTGGCGCCGGCGCCGATCAGCACGCCGTCGCCGATCTTGGGGTGGCGATCGCCCCCCTCCTTGCCGGTGCCGCCGAGCGTCACGCTGTGCAGCATCGAGACGTCATCGCCGACCTGCGCCGTCTCGCCGATGACGATGGCGTGGGCATGGTCGATCATGATGCCGCGGCCGACGCGGGCATTGGGGTGAATGTCGATGCTGAAGACCTCCGAGCTGCGCATCTGCAGGAACAGCGCGAGGTCCTGCCGCCCGTTGTTCCACAGATGGTGCGCGACCCGGTAGGCCTGAAGCGCCAGGAAGCCCTTGAAGTAGAGCAGCGGCTGCAGCATGCGGTGGCAGGCCGGGTCGCGGTCATAGACCGCGATGATGTCGGCGCGGGCAGCCGCACCCATGGTGCGCTCGCTGGCATAGGCGTGGTCCGCCATCTCACGCAGCAGCAGCGGCGACATCTCCGGCGAGGACAGCTTCTGCGCGATCCGGTAGCTGAGCGCGCGCTCGAGCGTGTCGTGGTGCAGCACAACCGAATGCGCGATGCTGGCCATGAAGGGCTCGGCCTTGGCAAGCGCTGCCGCCTCCTCGCGAACCTGGTGCCAGATGGGATCGACCGCCTTCAGGTCGGTCTTGAGCTTTGACTCTGAGGTCATCGTCGTCTCTCCGCCCTGCCCCTTGCGCTCGGGAGTGCAATCATCTGGGATGGAGATAGACGGAGCAAGGAAAGATTTCCACTGATGCAGCCATCCCGCGAGACGGAATTTCGCGAGTCGCTCATGCGGCGGCGCGAGGAGCTCGGCGCCGAAGAGCGCGGCACGTCGGGGGAGCGGGCGCCGGTGGCGCTCGATCAGCAGGCGGTCGGCAGGCTGAGCAGGATGGATGCGCTCCAGGTGCAGGCGATGGCGCTGGAGAGCTCGCGGCAGCGTGCGGCGGAAATGCGCCGGATCGATGCCGCGCTGGCCCGCATGGATGCGGGCGGATATGGGCTTTGCGTGGAATGCGGGGAGGAAATTCCGGTGCGCCGGCTCGAGCTCGACCCGGCGACACCGTGTTGCGTGCAGTGCGCCGCGGGCACCTGAACGGGGGCGGCGCGGCGGCTCAGGCCGGGCGCGGCGGCGAGAGCTCGAAGTAGTGCACGGCGAGGCGCACGGTGCCACCCGTGAAATCCGCCCCCTCCGAGGTGAGCAGCAGCGCCGAGCCGCCGTAATAGGCCAGCGGCGAGCCAGTCACGCCGGTGACGTAGGCATTGAGGTCGACCCCGATGCCGCTGCCATAGCGGTCCGTCGCGCCGCCGACCCCCAGCGACCAGGACGGGGCACCGCCGACCTGCGTGATCACGCGCGCCGTCGCGCCCAGCACGATCGCCTTGTCCGGGATGAAGGCAGCGGTCTGGGAGGTCGCGCCCGGAGCAATGACATGATCGAGCTCGACCTGGCGCAGCAGCGTCAGCGCGCCGCCCGGCCCGGCCGGCTGGCTCGTCAGGCTCCAGTCCGTGCCATCGAAGATCGCATAGCCCGACTCGTCGGCGATCCAAAGCCTCCAGCCCGCCCAGGGCGCGATGAAGTCCCAGCCGCCGTTCAGGAAGACGGCCAGCTTGCCGTCCTCGCCGGCCCAGGCACCGCCCGCTGCGGCCGGCACGATATGCGCCTGGCCCTCGGCGGGCGAGGCGGGCGGCGTGGCCAGCGTCATCGTCTCGGCCGTGGCGCCGGCGGCCACGTCCAGCCGGGCCAGCGCCTCGTTCATGGTCACGTGCTTTTGCGCCTGCGCCGCGTCGAGGTAGGGCAGGCCGATTCTGGGAGAGTTACTCATCGGTGATCAACACCCTCTCTGGTCCGTATCCGAAGGAAGTCGAAAGCTGTGCCACCCGCACCTCCAGCGGCGCCGCGGCGGCATCGGCCGCCTGCATGTCCGCCGTGTAGACAAAGCCGGGCGTCGTCACCTCGGCCTCACGCAGCAGCGCGCCGCCGGTCATCAGGCGCAGGCGGTAGGCCTCGCGCTCTTCCGTCATCGGCACCTCGACGCTCTGCCAGCTGTCGGCGCCGTAGCGGGCCGTGCGCACCCAGCCCAGCTCCAGGTCGCCTGTGGCCGGGTCGCGCCGCGCCCGCAGATGCACCGGCGCGAACGGCCTGAGGCCGATGCCCGCGAAGCTCTCGACCGAATGCAGGTAGCTTGGGTGCGAGAGCGCGTAGCGCGCCGGCCCGACGCGGTAGTGGCGGGCGAGTCCGCGCTCGTCGAGCCGCATCGGAAGCGGCACGACCGCGTCGTCCAGAAGAACGAATCGCGCCCCCGCGGCGATCTCGCTGGTGCTCAGCGCGCCGGTCCCGTGCAGGCCGCGCAGCAGGGTCGAAAGCCGGTAGGTACCCGGGGCGATCAGCTCGGCGCCCTGGAACTGCACGATCTCCCAGGCCCCCGGCGCGTATTCGAGTGCGGCGAGGTTGGCCCCGTTCAGGACCCGCAGCCGGTCGGCGGACTCCAGCATCCCGGTCTGCGTGCCGAGCTGCACGGAAATCCGCTGCCAGCGGTTCGGCGCGCCCGGCTTAAGCGAATCCAGCGTCGCGCCGATCACCGCCGGCTTGGCCAGCGTCGCGATCAGCTCGTAGGCGCTGTCGTCCACCGAGCGGTAGACCGACACCCGGTCGGTCCACGGCTCGCCCGCAACCGCGATGCGCGGCTGATGATCCTCGGCGCTGCCAGTCGCCAGCGGCAGGTCCATGAAGACGACGCTGAGCCGACCGGGCGGCACGGCGAGGTTCGTCTCGAGGTTGCGCTCAGGGGCAACGTTGGGCAGATGCAGCCCGGCGTCGGCGCGCACCGCTTCGAGCTCGCGCGCGCCGGTGTCGACGATGCGCTCGATCCGGTAGGCCTCCAGCGCCGCCGCGCGCTGGATCTCGACCATCTCTCCGGGCTCGAGGTCGATCTCGGTCGGCGCCAGGCTGAAGGTGGCGCCATCGCGGGCACGCCGGCTCTCGGCCAGCCAGCGGTCGGCCACCTGCTGCGCCTTCGAGCCGGGCAGCGCCAGCGGCAGCGAGCTCTCGCTCAGGCGCGCCAGACTACCGCCGGGAATCCGGGCCTCGCTGGCCCCGACGCGGAAGTCGCTCTCCGCCTGCACATAGCTCAGGCGCACCACGTCGGGCGCCGTGCCGGCGGAGGCCCGGGTGCGCTCCAGCGCCGAGCCGTGCTGCCCCTTCGGCGCCACAAGCTCGTCCTCGGGCACCGTGCGCACCGGTGCGCCGGCACGCATGCGGAACACCACCTTGCCGCCGCTTTCGAAGGCATCGAACCCGTAGGCCAGCATCAGGGGCTGCAGCGCCTCGCGCGCGCTCTCGCTGCGCTCGATCAGGTAGCCGTCGACCACACCGTAGAGGCTCGCCACGTCGGCGTCGTCGAGCCCAGCGCGGCGGCAGATCTCGGCCACCACCTCGGCCAGCCCGCTGGCACTGACACGCCCGGTCAGCCAGTGCCCCAGCCGGTGCGCCGGGCCGTCGGCCCAGATGCTGGTGCGCACCGGGAAATCCGGCCAGGGGCGGCTGTCCCAGGTCCAGACGAAGATGCGGTCGGCGGGGATCATCGGCTCCCCGGTCAGCGAGGAGACCGGCACGTTCTGCGGGTCGGACCAGTAGCCCAGCTTCGCCTGCAGGAAGCGCCGCTGCATCTCGTCGTCGCGCACGCCCAGCGAGCCGTATGGCAGCGCGCTCTCCGAGCTCTTGGCGTCCGAGAAAAGGTTCGGCTGATTCGCCCCCAGATCGAGCGCGGGGCACCCCGTCTCGGTGATCCAGATCGGCTTCGACTGGAGCACCCAGGCGGTCTGCTGCGCCTGCCTCACGCCGTCGATGCGGTTGAAGTGGGGATTGCTCCACCAGCCGCGCAGGTCCTTGGGCCGGAACACCCAGTCCTCGCCATAGCCGCTATCGGCGATTGGCGTGCGCAGCTGCGTGTCCCGGTCGGAGTCGGAGGCATAGTACCAGTCGTAGTTCTCGCCCCCTTCGACGTTCGCGCTCAGATAGTCCAGCGAATAGACCGACTGATACCCGGCCTCCAGATCGGCATGCGTCCGGGCATGGCGCCAGTCGGCCAGCGAGGCGTAGTCGTCGACACCGATGAAGTCGATGTTGGCGTCCGACCACAGCGGATCGAGGTTGAACAGCACGTCCCCGGTGCCGTCCTGCGGATGGTGTCCGAAATATTCGCTCCAGTCCGCCGCGTAGCCGATCTTCGCGTTCGGCAACAGAGACCGTACCTCCGCCGCGAGCGCACCCAGCTCGTCCACGGCCGGATAGGCGGTGCGGCTCGAGCGGACCCTGGTCAGGCCGCGCAGCTCGCTGCCGAGGCAGACCGAATCGACCCCGCCCGCCGCGCTCGCCAGCGCCGCCAGGTGCAGCACGAAGCGCCGCCAGCTCCATTCGGCCGACCCCGAATAGCTCACCCCCGCGGCGGATACCGCGAAGTCGGCCGCCCGCGCGGTGCCGAAGAACGCTGCGACCTCGTCCGCCGCGCCAGCGCTCTGGTCCGTCGACCCGGCCGTGCCGGGCGCAGCCTCGAGCGTGATCCGCCCGCGCCAGGGAAAGGCCGGCTGGCCCACCTGCCCGGTATGGGGATCGACCAGCGCGTTCCCCGACGGGATGTCCATCAGCAGGAACGGATAAAGCATCACCTTCTTGCCGCGCGCTTTGAGCTCCCCGATCGCGCGGATGACCGAGGCATCCGACGGCGTGCCGCCGAAGTTCGGCCGGTCGTTCGCGTCGCGGCTGACCGGCAGCGCGGTCGCCGTGGTCAGGCCGGCGGCCGACCAGTCATCGGGCTTGGCGTGGCGTCCCGGCTCCTCGATGCGCGGCCGCACGGTGCAGCGGTCGCAACGCAGGTCGTCGCCGAACCACGCGACCAGCAGCGACACCGCCCCGGCCGAGGGCAGCTCGCCGTCGAGCTGGTCCATCGCCTCGAGAAAATCGGGCCGCCCGCCGGCATTGTTGATGTTGGCATAGACGCCGCCGCCGCCCGCATACCCATACTGCACCGGCTCGGGGTCGAGCACGAACTCGCCGCTGCCGGGCGACAGCGCCACGCCGCGGACCAGCTCCTTGAGCGGGCGGCCCGCCTCAGGTGCGTTCGGATCCGACAGGCTCTCGGCGCTGCGGAACACCTCGAAGTTGAGCTGCGGGATGCGGTTGCCGAACGCGCCCAGCGGCAGGTCCTCGAACACCACATAGGCCAGGCCGCGATAGGGCGGCACGTTGCCCGTGCC
>NZ_JBZSYN010000147.1:0-36447 GCF_058622915.1 Thermohalobaculum sp.
CCCGCGAGGTCACGGGCATGGAGCTCGAGCCCGGCGCCGCGCTCGCAGAGCTGGTCGAGCCGCTGGGCCGGCCGGTCGACCTGCTCTTGAGCGATACCTCGAGCCGGCGCGAGATGGTGCGCCTGCGCGGCGCCGCCAACGACACCTTCCTGCATATTTCGCTGACGCCGGTGACGCTCGACAACACGCCGGGTCTGCTCGCGGTGCTGAGCGATGCGAGCGAGCTGCGGCTCTTGGAAGACAAGTTCGCCCAGTCGCAGAAGATGGAGGCGGTGGGCAAGCTGGCGGGCGGTGTCGCGCATGATTTCAACAACGTGCTCACCGCTATCAGCGGCCATTCCGACCTGCTGCTGCTGGGCAAGGACGCGCTGCATCCGGAATATTCCGATCTCATGCAGATCCGCCAGAACACGCACCGCGCCGCAGCCCTGGTGCGCCAGCTTCTGGCGTTCTCGCGCAAGCAGACGCTCAAGCCCGCGCTGCTCTCGGTGCAGGACGTGGTCTCGGACACGCAGTACCTGCTCGACCGCCTGATCGGCGAGAAGGTGGCGCTGACCGTCGAGCACGGGGCCGAGCTGTGGCCGGTCCGCGCCGATCAGCAGCAGCTCGAGCAGGCGTTGATGAACCTTGTCGTCAACGCCCGCGACGCCATGCCCGACGGCGGCACCGTGGCACTGGGCACGCGCAACCTCACGCTCGAGGAGCAGCACGAGCGGCAGGCCGTGGAGGTGCCCGCCGGCGCCTATGTCGAGATCAGCGTCTCGGATGGCGGGGCGGGCATCCCGCCGCAGCTGATCGACCGCATCTTCGATCCGTTCTTCACCACCAAGCCGCGCGGCGAGGGTACGGGGCTCGGGCTCTCGACCGTCTACGGCATCGTCAAGCAGACCGGCGGCTACATCTTCGCCGAGAACCGGCCCGAGGGCGGCGCCCGCTTCCGCATCCTGTTGCCGCGCGCCCATGCGCAGGAGGGCGAGGCCGGCGCGGAGGCTCCGCCGCCCCCGCCCGACCGCCGCGACCTGACCGGCAAGGGCGTGGTGCTGCTGGTCGAGGACGAGGACCCGGTGCGCTCGTTTGCCTCGCGCGCCCTGAAGCTGCGCGGCTACGATGTCGTCGAGGCGGCCTCGGCGGAGCAGGCGATGACGTTTCTCTCCGAGCCGGCGAATCATGTGGACGTGCTGGTCTCCGACGTGGTCATGCCGGGGATGGACGGGCCGACCTTCGCAGCCGAGGCGTGCAAGTTGCGGCCCGGGCTGCGCGTCGTCTTCGTCTCTGGCTATGCCGAGGATACCTTCCGCCGCACCTTGCTGGAGCAGGAGTTCCTGTTCCTGCCCAAGCCGTTCTCGCTGACCGACTTGACCGCCAAGGTGAAGGAGGCGCTGGGAGAGGCTGCGTAAGCCGGCTGGCGTTAACGCTTCCTCAACCATGACGCGCTCAACTGGTGGCGGAGGAACACAGTTTGTTCTTTATTTGTCCTGGCTTTTGTGCGAACGTCTGTGGAACATGGCTGCAATTGCAAGCCCCTAGGCGATGTGAAATAAGGAACATGAGGCAATGGGCGAGACCCTTCTGAGGCTGGACGAAAGGCGCGGCATGGACAAGGCGAAAGCTCTCGAATCGGCCCTCGCGCAGATCGAGCGGAACTTCGGCAAGGGCTCGATCATGAAGCTCGGCCAGCGCGACCCGGCGCAGGACATCGAGGCGGTCTCGACCGGCTCGCTGGGCCTCGACATCGCGCTCGGCATCGGCGGGCTGCCCAAGGGCCGCGTGATCGAGATCTACGGGCCGGAGAGCTCGGGCAAGACCACGCTGGCGCTGCACGTCATCGCCGAGCAGCAGAAGACGGGCGGCGTGTGCGCCTTCGTCGACGCCGAGCACGCGCTCGATCCCGCCTATGCGCGCCGCCTCGGGGTCGATGTCGACGAGCTGCTGATCTCCCAGCCCGACGCGGGCGAGCAGGCGCTCGAGATCACCGACACGCTGGTGCGCTCCGGCGCCGTCTCGATCGTGGTGGTCGACTCGGTCGCCGCGCTCACGCCCAGGGCCGAGCTCGAGGGCGACATGGGCGAGGCGCAGATGGGCCTGCAGGCGCGGCTGATGAGCCAGGCGATGCGCAAGCTCACCTCCTCGATCAGCCGCTCGCGCTGCATGGTCATCTTCATTAACCAGATCCGCCAGAAGATCGGCGTGATGTTCGGCAACCCCGAGACCACCACGGGCGGCAACGCGCTCAAGTTCTACGCGAGCGTCCGCCTCGACATCCGCCGCATCGGCTCGATCAAGGATCGCGACGAGGTCGTGGGCAATACCACCCGGGTCAAGGTGGTCAAGAACAAGGTGGCGCCGCCGTTCCGCCAGGTCGAGTTCGACATCATGTATGGCGAAGGCATCTCGAAGATGGGCGAGCTGATCGACCTCGGCGTCAAGGCCGGCGTGGTCGAGAAGTCGGGCGCCTGGTTCTCCTACAGCGACCAGCGCATCGGCCAGGGGCGGGAGAACGCCAAGACCTTCCTCAAGGACAACCCCGACGTGGCGCTGGACATCGAGGACAAGATCCGCGCGGCCCACGGCCTCGACTTCGGCGCCGGGGCCGATCCCGACCAGGCCGACGACGAGGTGATCGTGGCCTGATCGCGGCGCCGCCACGCAGACAGTGACGGCCCGGCCCGCGCGCCGGGCCGTTTCGCATCCGGCGCCCTCGGTAGCGCGGTCGGGCTCGGGCGAGCGAAGCCGAGCGCAGTGCGCGTTCCGTTAACCATAGGAACGCGCTACGGAGGTAATTCAATAAAATCAATTGGTTAAATATGCGTCCAAATTTGGACGCCATGCCGGATCTGGCACCGGGGTCCGGAAAGTCCGATCCGGGAAGGCCGTGGCCGGTCCCCTCGCAGGGCCGGCCGGGACCGTTTTCGGGCCGGTGGACACCCGACGGGCCGCAAGCTAAGAGATCGCCGGAGAGCCATTTTTTCGCTGCGGAGCTTCCATGGCGTCGCTGAACGAGATCCGGACGACCTTTCTCGACTACTTCGCACGGCACGATCACCAGATCGTGCCGTCCTCGCCGCTGGTGCCGCGCAACGACCCGACCCTGCTGTTCACCAATGCCGGGATGGTTCAGTTCAAGAACGTCTTCACCGGGCTGGAGCAGCGCGACTACCAGCGCGCCGTGACCGCGCAGAAATGCCTGCGCGCGGGGGGCAAGCACAACGACCTGGACCGGGTCGGCTATACCGCACGCCACCACACCTTCTTCGAGATGCTCGGCAACTTCTCCTTCGGCGACTACTTCAAGGAGCTGGCGATCCCGCTCGCCTGGGAGCTGGTCACCAAGGAGTACGGCCTGCCCAAGGAGCGGCTCCTGGTGACCGTCTTCCACGAGGACGACGAGGCCGCCGCGGCGTGGAAAAAGCACGCCGGCCTGCCCGACGAGCGCATCATCCGCATCCCGACCGCCGACAATTTCTGGTCGATGGGCGCGACCGGCCCCTGCGGCCCCTGCTCGGAGATCTTCTTCGACCACGGCCCCGATATCCCCGGCGGCCCGCCCGGCAGCCCTGACGAGGACGGCGACCGCTTCATCGAGATCTGGAACCTCGTCTTCATGCAGTTCGAGCAGTTCGAGGACGGCCGGCGCGAGGCCCTGCCCAGGCCCTCGATCGACACCGGCATGGGGCTCGAGCGGGTCGGCGCGGTCCTGCAGGGCAAGCACGACAACTACGACACCGACCTGATGCGGGCCCTGATCGAGGCGAGCGCGCATGCCTCCTCGAGCGACCCGGACGGTCCGGGCAAGGTGCACCACCGGGTGATCGCCGACCACCTGCGGGCCACCTCGTTCCTGATCGCCGACGGGGTCCTGCCCTCGAACGAGGGCCGCGGCTACGTGCTGCGCCGGATCATGCGCCGGGCCATGCGCCACGCCCACCTGCTCGGCGTCGACCGGCCGCTGATGCACCGGCTGGTGCCGGCGCTGGTGCAGCAGATGGGCCTGGCCTACCCTGAGCTCGGCCGCGCCCAGGTGCTGATCTCCGAGACGCTCGAGATCGAGGAGAAGCGCTTCCGCGACACGCTGGACCGCGGGCTCAGGCTCTTGGGCGAGGAGCTCGAGTGCCTGCCCGACCGCGCGCCGCTTCCGGGCGAGGTGGCCTTCAAGCTCTACGACACCTACGGCTTCCCGCTCGACCTCACCCAGGACGCGCTGCGCGAGATGGGCCGCAGCGTCGACACCGCCGGCTTCGACCGGGCGATGGCCGAGCAGAAGGCGCGCGCCCGCGCCGCCTGGGCGGGCTCGGGCGAGGCAAGGGAGGAGGGGATCTGGTTCGACCTGCGCGACGAGCTGGGCGGCACCGACTTCCTCGGCTACGAGACCGAGCAGGCCGAGGGCGTGATCGGCGCCCTGGTCCGCGACGGCGCCCGGGTCCAGCAGGCGAAGGCCGGTGACCGGGTCCGCATCGTGCTCAACCAGACGCCCTTCTATGCCGAATCCGGCGGCCAGGTCGGCGACCAGGGCACGCTGCGCACGCCCAATGGCCGCGCCCGCATCACCGACGTGCAGCGCCGCGCCGAGCGCGTGTTCGTCCACGAGGCGGTGGTCGAGGAGGGCGAGATCCGCGCCGGCGACGCCGCCGAGCTCGCCGTCGACGGCGAGCGCCGGGCGCGGATACGGGCCAACCACTCGGCGACGCACCTTCTGCACGAGGCGCTGCGCGGACATCTGGGCGAGCACGTCGCCCAGCGGGGCAGCCTGGTGGCGCCCGACCGGCTGCGCTTCGACTTCGCCCAGCCCAAGGGCATGACCGGCGAGCAGGTCGCCGAGGTCGAGGCCGAGGTGAACGCCTATATCCGGCAGAACGACGAGGTCTCCACCCGCATCATGACGCCCGATGAGGCCGAGGCCATGGGCGCCCGGGCGCTGTTCGGCGAAAAATACGGCGAGGAGGTGCGCGTGGTCGCCATGGGCCGCCGCGCGCCGGGCGCGACGGGACCCGCGGGGCGCGTCTACTCGATGGAGCTGTGCGGCGGCACGCATGTGCGCCGCACCGGCGATATCGGCGTGTTCAAGATCGTCTCGGAGGGCGCCACCAGCGCCGGCGTGCGCCGCATCGAGGCGTTCACCGGCGCCCATGCGCTGGACCATCTGGAGGCCGAGGAGCAGGCGCTCGGCCAGATCGCGGCGGCGCTGCGCGTGCCGGCCGCGGAGGCGGCCAAGCGGGTGACGGCGCTGATCGAGGAGCGCAAGGCGCTGCAGGCCGAGCTGGCCGAGCTGAGGCGGCGCGTGGCGCTGGGCGGCGGCGGGGCCGGCGAGGCGGCGCCCGAGCCCAAGCGGATCAAGGGCGTGACCTTCCTCGCCCGCCGGCTCGCCGGGGTCAACCCGAAGGACCTGCGCGGCCTGATCGACGAGCAGAAGGGCAAGCTCGGCTCGGGCGTGGTCCTCTTGATCGCCGAGACCGACGGCAAGGCCACCGTCGCGGCCGGCGTCACCGACGACCTGACCGGGCGGGTCTCGGCCATCGACCTGGTCCGCGCCGCGGTCGAGGCCGTCGGCGGCAAGGGCGGCGGCGGCCGGCCCGACATGGCCCAGGGCGGCGGTCCGGACCCCTCGAAGGCCGATGAGGCGATCCGCGCGGCCGAGGCGCTGATCGAGGCCCGAGCGGCCGCCTAGGCCGGCTGCGTTTTCCCCCTGGAACAGGGCCGGATTCTGGGGTTTTTGCCTCGAAGCACCCCTGTCCACGCGTGGACATGTGGTTATCACATTGATTCAAAAAGAAAAACCGTGTTGACGGTTCTTATGGTTAACGGGCCATCGGCGACAGGTTCCGTCCGCTGCGGACAGAAGGGCGCCCGGAGCAGCGTGAGCTGCCCGCCTGCGCGGGAACGTCAGATCGGAGGGTGCGCGCCGTCGGCCCCGGCCGGCATTTCACCGGCCTCACCTCGGCGACCATTGCGCCGGATGCATGTCGTTGAAGCGGCGGCGCCCCCAATCCTGACCCGGGGCCCCTCGCGGTCGGTGTAAAGCCCGGCCCTGGGGCCAGGGCGCAGCGCGGTTTCAAGTCGACGGGGGCCTCTCAGCGCAAGCCGGTCTCACATCAGCATCGACAGCGGGTCCTCGAGATAGCTCTTCACGGCCTCGAGGAACCGCGCGCCGAGCGCGCCGTCGATGACCCGGTGATCGACCGAGAGCGTCGCCGTCATCAGGGTCGCCACGGCGACGGCGCCGTCGCGCACCACCGGCTTCTGCACCCCCGTGCCCACGGCGAGGATCGAGCCGTGCGGCGGGTTGATCACCGCGTCGAAGCTCTCGATGCCGAACATGCCGAGGTTGGAGACGGCGAAGCTGCCGCCGAGGTATTCCTGCGGTGCCAGCTTGCGCTCGCGGGCACGGGTGGCGAGGTCCTTCATCTCGGCCGAGATCGCGGAGAGCGATTTGGTCTCGGCATCCCGGATCACCGGCGTGAACAGCCCGCCGTCGATGGCCACGGCGACGGCCACGTCGGAGGCGCGGAACTTCAGGATGCGGTCGCCGGCCCATGCGGCGTTGCAGTCGGGCACCTGCTGCAGCGCCAGCGCGCAGGCCTTGATGATGTAGTCGTTGACCGACAGCTTGATGCCGCGCGCCTCGCCCCGCGTGTTCATCTGCGCGCGCACCGTCAACAGCTCGTCGAGCGCGATGTCGCGGCGCAGGTAGAAATGCGGGATGGTCTGCTTGGCCTCGGTCAGCCGCGCCGCGATGGTCTTGCGCATGCCGTCCAGCGTCATCTCCTCGAAGGCGCGGCCCTCGTAGATGCGCTTGACCGCCTCGGCGCCGGGCCCGGCGGGGGCGGCGACGGCCGGGGCGGGCTGCGCCGCGGTGGCTGCGGGGGCCGGGGCACCCGCTGCGGCACCCGCTGCGGCCCCTGCCGGAGCCTTCTCGATGTCGGCCTTGACGATGCGGCCGTGCGGACCCGAGCCCGCGAGCCGCGTGAGGTCGATGCCCTTCTCCTTCGCCAGCCGGCGCGCCAGTGGCGAGGCGAAGACGCGCCCGCCCCCGGCGGTCGCGGGCGCGGGCGGGGCAGGGGTCGCGCTCGGTGCCGGCCCGGCGGGCGCAGCCGCGGCGGCGGCCGGAGCCGGGGCGGATTTCGCGGCCTCGGGCGCGGCCGTCTTCTCGGCGGGCTGCGCCTTGTCCTCGCCATTGCCCTTGGGTGCCGCGGCCGCCGGCGCCTTCGCCGGCGCCCCGGCACCGGCCAGCGCGGACTCGTCCTCGCCCTCCTCGAGCAGGATGCCGATGACGTCGTTGACCTTCACGCCCTCGGTGCCCTCGGGCACCACGATCCTGCCGAGCGTGCCCTCCTCGACCGCCTCGTACTCCATGGTAGCCTTGTCGGTCTCGATCTCGGCGATCACGTCGCCGGGCTCGATCTTGTCGCCCTCGGCCTTGAGCCAGCGGGCGAGCTTGCCCTCCTCCATGGTGGGCGAAAGCGCGGGCATCAGGATGTTGATCGGCATCGCCTCGCCCCCCTCAGCGGTAGCACACGGATTTCGCCGCCGCGACCACCTCGTCGGTGGTCACCAGCGCCATCTTCTCGAGATTCGCCGCATAGGGCATCGGCACGTCCTTTCCGGTGCAGTTGAGGACCGGCGCGTCGAGATAGTCGAACGCCTCCGCCATCAGCAGCGCCGAGATGTGGTTGCCGATCGAGCAGACCGGGAAGCCCTCCTCGATGGTGACGCAGCGGTTGGTCTTCATCACCGAGCGGATCACCGCGTCCTTGTCGAGCGGGCGCAGCGTGCGCAGGTCGATCACCTCGGCCGAGATGCCCTCCCCGGCCAGCCGGTCGGCGGCCTCGAGCGCGTAGGTCATGCCGATGCCGAAGCTCACCAGCGTCACGTCCTCGCCCTTGCGCCACAGCTTGGCCTTGCCGATCGGCACGGTGAAGTCGTCGAGCTCGGGCACGTCGAAGCTCTTGCCGTAGAGGATCTCGTTTTCGAGGAAGATCACCGGGTTGGGGTCGCGCACGGCCGATTTCAGCAGCCCCTTGTAGTCGGCCGCCGAGTAGGGCTGGACCAGCTTGAGCCCGGGCACGTGGGCATACCACGCGGCATAGTCCTGGCTGTGCTGCGCAGCGACGCGGGCGGCGGCGCCGTTGGGGCCGCGGAACACGATGGGGCAGCGCATCTGCCCGCCCGACATGTAGTTGGTCTTGGCCGCCGAGTTGATGATCTGATCCATCGCCTGCATGGCGAAGTTGAAGGTCATGAACTCGACGATGGGCCTGAGCCCGCCCATGGCGGCGCCGACCGCGAGCCCGGTGAAGCCGTGCTCGGTGATCGGCGTGTCGATCACGCGGCTGGCGCCGAACTCGTCGAGGATGCCCTGGGTGATCTTGTAGGCGCCCTGGTACTCGGCGACCTCCTCGCCCATGATGAAGACCTCGCCGTCGCGGCGCATCTCTTCGGCGATGGCGTCGCGCAGCGCCTCGCGCACGGTCTGGGCCTTCATCACGGTGCCCTCGGGCCACTCGGGCGCCTCGGGCTCGGGGTCGGGCAGCTTGGCGCCCGGCTGCTGCGGGATGGGCAGGTCGTGGCGGACGTCCGATTCGGCGTCCGCCCTGGGGGCCTCGGCCGCCTGCGGCGCGGCAGCGGCCTTGTCCTCGCCGTCGCTCTTGGGCGTTGTGGCGGCCGTCTCGGCGGCTGCGGAATCCTCGCCCTCCTCGAGCAGGACGGCGATCACCTGGTTGACCTTGACGCCCTCGGTGCCCTCGGGGATCACGATCCTGCCGACCACGCCTTCGTCCACGGCCTCGTATTCCATGGTGGCCTTGTCGGTCTCGATCTCGGCGATGATGTCGCCGGAGCTGACCTTGTCGCCCTCCTTGACGTTCCACTTGGCGAGCTTGCCCTCCTCCATGGTGGGCGAGAGCGCGGGCATCAGTACCTGGATTGTCATCTCGCTATCCCCCGGCCTCACGCTTCCACATAGACGTCGGTCCACAGCTCGGAGGGGTCGGGCTCCGGGCTCTCCTGGGCGAAGCTGGCCGCTTCGTTGATGATGTTGCGGATGTCCTTGTCGACCTCTTTGACCGCCTCCTCGTCGGCATAGCCCTCGGCCAGGATGAACTTGCGCAGGGTGTCGATCGGGTCGTGCTGCTCGCGCATCTTCGAGACCTCGTCGCGCGTGCGGTACTTGGCCGGGTCGGACATCGAGTGGCCGCGATAGCGGTAGGTCTTCATCTCCAGGATGTAGGGCCCCTTGCCGGCGCGGCAGTGCGCGATGGCCTTGGCGCCGGCCGCCTTGACCTTGAGCACGTCCATGCCGTCGACCTCCTCGCCGGGGATGCCGAACGCCTCGCCGCGGCGCCACAGCGCTGGCGTGGCGGTGGCGCGCTCCTGCGAGGTGCCCATGGAGTACTTGTTGTTCTCGATCACGAAGACGCAGGGCAGCTTCCACAGCGCCGCCATGTTCAGCGCCTCGTAGACCTGGCCCTGGTTCGAGGCGCCCTCGCCGAAATAGGTCAGGCAGACATTGTCATTGCCGCGGTACTTGTTGGAGAAGGCCAGTCCCGCGCCGATCGGCACCTGGGCGCCGACGATGCCGTGGCCGCCGAAGAACTTCTTTTCCACCGAGAACATGTGCATCGAGCCGCCCTTGCCCCGGGAGTAGCCGTCCCTGCGGCCCGTGAGCTCGGCCATCACGCCCTTGGGGTCCATGCCGGTGGCGAGCATGTGGCCGTGGTCGCGGTAGGAGGTGACGACCTGGTCGCCCTCCTTGCAGTCGGCCTGGAGCCCGACGACGACGGCCTCCTGCCCGATATAGAGGTGGCAGAAGCCGCCGATCAGCCCCATGCCGTAGAGCTGGCCGGCCTTCTCCTCGAAGCGGCGGATCTGCAGCATGTCGCGGTAGTAGCGGAGCAGCTCGTCCTTCGAATAGGACTCGGCGGCGGCGCCGGATTTCCCCTTGGCCCCGGTCCGGCTCGTTTTGGTCTGGCCGGCCGCGCTTCGGCTCGCCTTGGTCTGGCTGGCCTTGGTCTGGCTGGCCTTGCGCGGGCTGGTTGCCTTCGGTTTCGGGTCGGCCATGTTTCCTCCTCCCGGTCGGGCAAGTGGCGGCATGTGCGAGGCCGCGTGCCTCTGGTTTCGGCCATGATACGACGTTTTGTCAAAGGCACGCACGAAACTTTCCGCTCACGGCCTTGCGAAATTGGCAGCGGCGGGGGCGGCAAGTTGCGTTTCGAGGGAGGTGGGCGAGAGATGCTTAACGGATCACCAGCTCGTCGCGGCGCACATAGCCCAGGACGGCGCGGGCGCGCTCGTCCAGAAGCTCGAGGTCCAGATAGTTGGTGCTCAGCCGGTGCACCTTGTTCTCGAGCGCCTTGTGCTCGGCGCGGGTGCGGTCCAGCTCGGCCGTGAGCTCGCGCTCGAGCCCCTGCGCCTGGTGCAGCGCCGCAAGCCCGTGGTCGCCCTGCAACCCGCTGTGCGCGAACACCGCCAGCACGGCGATCAGGGCGATATAAAAGGCGGGGGTCACGATCTGACCCCAGTTCCACCTGCTCATCACGGCTCCGCCGATCACGTCGTCACCTGCACGCACCTCAACCCGAACGCATTCTTGATCAGTTGCTTGACCGTGAAAAGGTCAGATCCGGCTTCAGGGAATCACGGTAACCTGAGTGGGTCTTTTGAGAGACAGGGGCCGCCAGTGGCTCAGCCACTGCCGTGCAACGCCGCCCGGCCGGGCCAGACCGCGCCTTCGCCGAGCTCCTCCTCGATGCGGATCAGCTGGTTGTACTTGGCCAGACGGTCCGAGCGGGCAAGCGAGCCGGTCTTGATCTGCCCGCAATTGGTGGCCACGGCGAGGTCGGCGATGGTCGCGTCCTCGGTCTCGCCCGAGCGGTGCGACATCACCGCCGCCATGCCCGCCCGGTGCGCCATCTCGACCGCGTCGAGCGTCTCCGACAGCGTGCCGATCTGGTTGACCTTGACCAGGATGGCGTTGGCCGCGCCCTTCTCGATCCCCTTGGCCAGCCGCACCGGGTTGGTGACGAAGACGTCGTCGCCGACCAACTGGCAGCGCTCGCCGAGGCGCCGGGTCAGCGTGACCCAGCCCTCCCAGTCGTCCTCGGCCATGCCGTCCTCGACCGAGGCGATGGGGTAGTCGTCGACCAGCGCCGCCAGGTAGTCGACCATCTCCTCGCGTCCCAGCGCCCGGCCCTCGCCGGCAAGATCGTACTTGCCCTTGCGATAGAACTCGGTTGCGGCGGCGTCGAGCGCCAGGACCACGTCCTCGCCCGGGCGGTAGCCGGCAGCCTCGACCGCGCGCAGGATCACGTCGAGCGCCTCGCGCGTCGAGCCGAGATTGGGCGCGAAGCCACCCTCGTCGCCGACATTGGTGTTGAGCCCGGCGGCCTTGAGCTCGGCTTTCAGCCTGTGGAAGATCTCGGCGCCGATGCGCACCGCCTCGGCGAGCGAGGCGGCGCCGACCGGCATCACCATGAATTCCTGGATGTCGATCGGGTTGTCGGCGTGCGCGCCGCCGTTGACGATGTTCATCATCGGCACCGGCAGGGTGCGCGCCGAGGTGCCCCCGACATAGCGGTAGAGCGGCAGGCCCACCGAGGCGGCGGCCGCCTTCGCCGCCGCCAGGCTGACGCCCAGGATTGCGTTGGCGCCCAGCCGGCCCTTGTTGGGCGTGCCGTCGAGCTCGATCATGCACTGGTCGATCAGGCGCTGCTCGGTGGCGTCCATGCCGGCGAGTGCCTCGAAGATCTCGCCGTTCGCCGAATCGACCGCGCTCAGCACGCCCTTGCCGCCGTAACGCGCCTCGCCGTCGCGCAGCTCCACCGCCTCGTGCGCCCCGGTCGAGGCGCCCGAGGGCACGGCGGCACGGCCGGTCGAGCCGTCGTCGAGCAGCACGTCGACCTCGACGGTCGGGTTGCCGCGGCTGTCGAGGATCTCGCGGGCAGTGATGTCGACGATCGCGCTCATGGCAGGCCCTCTGCGCTGACGGGTGGTTGGGCAGCGGCATAGCGCGCGCGGCTGGCGCCGTAAAGCGCAAGAGGCGCCCGGCCGGGGCGGCCCGAAGACGCGAGGGGGAGACCTTGCCGGGCGCCGGCGCTCAGCCCGTGCCGTCCGCCTTCTCGGACGCCTTCACCCGGTCCCACAGCGCGTCCATCTCGGCGAGGCTCGCCTCCTGGGGCGTGCGGCCCTCGGCGGCGAGCAGCGCCTCGACCGCGCGGAAGCGCCGCTCGAACTTGGCATTGGCGCCGCGCAGGGCCGACTCGGGATCGAGCTTCAGGTGGCGCGCGAGATTGGCGAGGACGAACAGCAGGTCGCCGTATTCCTCCTCGACGCGGCCGGCATCGCCCGCCTCGATCTCGTGCACCAGCTCGTCCGCCTCCTCGGTGATCTTGGCCAGCACGTCGCGGGAGTCGGACCAGTCGAAGCCCACGGCGGCGGCGCGCCTGGTCAGCTTGAGCGCCCGCGCCAGCGCGGGCAGCGCCGCCGGCACGTCGTCGAGCGCGCTGGCGCGGTGCGCGCCCGCCTCGGCGCGCTCGGCGGCCTTCATGCCCTCCCAGTCGACGTCCTCGGGGCGCGTCAGCGGCGCGCCACGGTCGGGGCCGAACACGTGCGGGTGGCGGCGCACCATCTTGTCCGAGATTGCCCGCACCACGTCGTCGAAGGCGAACTCCCCCGCCTCCTCGGCCATCGCCGAATGGTAGACAACCTGCAGCAGCAGGTCGCCCAGCTCGTCCCGCAGCGCGCCCATGTCGCCCTTCTCGATGGCGTCGGCGACCTCGCAGGCCTCCTCGATGGTGTAGGGCGCGATCGAGCGGAAGTCCTGCGCCCGGTCCCACGGGCAGCCGTCCGGCGCGCGCAGCCGGGCCATGATCTCGATCAGCCGCGCGATCTGCGCACCGCCGTCGAAGACCAGCGCGTCCGATTCGGGGCGCGAGCGACGGGTCATGGCACCACCCGCGCCCGGCGCCGGTTGGCGCGGATGTTCATCAGGTTGCCGGCGAGGATCAGCGCCGCGCCGGCGAAGACGGCCGCCTCCAGCGGCTCGCCATAGAGCAGCATGCCGACCACGGCGATCACCGGCAGGCGCGCGAAATCCATCGGCGAGACGATCGAGGCCGGCGCGCATTTGAGCGCCGAGGTCACGCACAGATGCGCGGTCAGGCCGCAGATGCCGACCACGCCGACCCACAGCACCGCCGCGCCCTGCGGCAGCGCGATGCTGCCGTCGATGCCCGAGCAGACCAGGCCGAAGAAGGCCTGCATCCAGGTCATCCAGAACAAGATCGTCCACACCCCCTCGCTCAGCGACAGCCGCTTGGTCGCCAGCACGTTGCCCGCAAAGCCCACCGCGGCCAGCGTCGCCGCCGCATGCCCGATGCCGAGCGGGCTGATGCCGGGCCGCGCCACCACCAGGATGCCCAGGAAGCCGAGCAGGATGGCGAAGCCGCGCGTGCGGTTCATCTCCTCGCCCAGCAACAGCGGCGCGAACAGCGCCACCCAGATCGGCGTGGTGAACTCGAGCGCGAACACCTGCTCGAGCGGAATCAGCGCGATGGCGTAGAACCACAGGTTCTGGCCGGTGAAGTGGAACAGGTTGCGCACCACGTGCAACCGGAACTGGTGCGTGCGCGCCAGCGCCAGCCGCCCGGTCGCGGCGCCGAATCCGGTGACCAGCACCGCGCCGATGATCGAGCGGTACATCATCAGCTCGAAGGTATCGAGCTGGCGCGACAGCTCGCGCCCCGCCACCGCCATCAGCGAGAACGAGACGATCGCGCCCAGCATCCACAGCGCCGCGCGGGCGGTGCCGGCGCCGTCGGGCAGGACGGTTGCGCTGCGCGTCACCTGATCCATTCCCGTCGCTGTGCCGGCGGCATGCCCGCGGCGCCCAGCGCCTCCCAGCCGGCCACCTTGCCGACGTTGTACCACCAGGCCAGCGACTCGCGCAGGATCGCCAGGCTGTGGTCGACGAGGCTCTCGCGGTCGAGGCCGGGCGCAGCGATGAGCCCGATGTCCGGGTGCCCGTAAAAGTCGGCCAGCATCTCGGCGCGCTCCAGGTGATAGGCATCGGTCAGGATGGCGAGCCGCTTGAGCCCCCGCGCCTTGGCCAGCGCGAAGGAGTAGCGCAGGTTCTCAAACGTCGAGACGGATTTCTCCTCGGCCAGAAGGTCACCCGGCGGGGCGCCGAGCTTGATCGCGTAGTCGCGCATCAGCCGGCCCACGTCGAACTGCGCCTTGCCCAGGGGCCCGCCGGAGAAGATCAGCCGCCGGGCCTTGCCTGCCCTGAGCAGCGCCACCCCGACCCTCACGCGCCGGCGCGAGGAAAAGCCGATCAGGCCGTCGCCGTCGACGCCGCCGCCCAGCACGATGATCGCGTCGACCGGTGCCGCCAGCCCGCGCCCGTCGCCATAGAGCCGCATGTTGCGCTCGGAGGAGAACAGCACCGCGGCGATGGTCACCGCCAGCACGGCGAGCGCGACGGCGGCCGCCCACCCGCCCAGCCGCCGGGCTACTCCCATTCGATCGTCCCCGGCGGCTTCGAGGTCACGTCGTAGACCACGCGGTTGATGCCGTTGACCTCGTTGATGATCCGGTTCGCGGTGCGGCCCAGCAGGTCGTGGCCGAAGGGGTAGTAGTCGGCCGTCATGCCGTCGACCGAGGTCACGGCCCGAAGCGCGCAGGCGTGGTCGTAGGTGCGCCCGTCGCCCATCACGCCGACCGTGCGCACGGGCAAGAGCACGGCGAAGGCCTGCCAGATCTCGTCGTAGAGCCCGGCCCTGCGGATCTCGTCGAGGAAGATCGCGTCGGCGCGGCGCAGGATGTCCAGCTTCTCGCGCGTGATCTCGCCGGGGCAGCGCACCGCCAGCCCCGGGCCGGGGAAGGGGTGGCGGCCGACGAAGCTCTCGGGCAGGCCCAGCTCGCGGCCGAGCGCGCGCACCTCGTCCTTGAACAGCTCGCGCAGCGGCTCGACCAGCTTGAGGTGCATGCGCTCGGGCAGCCCGCCCACGTTGTGATGCGACTTGATGGTCACCGACGGCCCACCCGAGACCGAGACCGATTCGATCACGTCTGGGTAAAGCGTGCCCTGGGCCAGGAACTCGGCGCCGCCGGCCTCGCGGGCATGGCGCTCGAACACGTCGATGAACAGCCGCCCGATGACCTTGCGCTTCTGCTCGGGGTCGGTGACGTCGGCGAGCTCGCGCAGGAATGTCTCGGACTCGTCGGCGTGGATCAGCGGGATGTTGTAGTGGTCGCGGAACAGCCCGACGACCTCGGCCGCCTCGTTGTGGCGCAAGAGCCCGGTGTCGACGAAGACGCAAGCGAGCTGCTCGCCGATCGCCTGGTGGATCAGCACCGCCGCGACCGAGGAGTCGACGCCCCCCGACAGCCCGCAGATCACCCGGCCGTTGCCGACCCGGGCGCGGATCTGGGCGATCGCCTGGTCCCGGTAGGCCGCCATGGTCCAGTCGCCGCGGAAGCCGGCGATGCGGTGGGTGAAGTTCTTCAGCATCCGCGCGCCGTGCGTGGTGTGGTAGACCTCCGGGTGGAACTGCACGCCGTAGAGGCCGCGCGCCGGGTCGGCGATCACCGCGGCGGGCGCGTTGGCCGAGCGGGCCAGCACGGCGAAGCGCGGCGGCAGCTCGGTTACCCGGTCGCCGTGGCTCATCCAGACCTGCTCGGGGCCGTCCGCGAACAGACCCTCGAAGAACGGCGCCTCGGCCACGGGCTCGAGCCAGGCGCGGCCGAACTCGCGGTGATGCCCGCCCTCGACGCGGCCGCCGAGCTGCTCGACCATGACCTGCTGGCCGTAGCAGATGCCCAGCACCGGCACGCCGGCGTCGAACACGGCGCGGTGCGCGCGCGGGCTGTCGGGCTCGGTGACGCTGGCGGGGCCGCCCGACAGGATGATCGCCCTGGGCTTGAGGCGCGAGACCAGCCCGGCGTCGACCTTGTGGAAGGGATGGATCTCGCAGTAGACGTTGCTCTCGCGCAGGCGCCGGGCGATGAGCTGCGTGACCTGGCTGCCGAAATCGACGATCAGGCAGGTTTCGTGCAGGGCGGGGGCGGTCATTGGCGTCTCGGCTCGGCCTTCGTGCGGCGTCGGGGCCCCTCTATATGGCCTTGGCCGCGTCCTGTCACCTGCATGTCGCAACCGGCCAAGGGATGGCCGAAAAAATAAGGTTTCGTGGACCCGATCGGCGCCATCAACGGGGCCGGTGGGCGAAACTTGAAAAACTGGCCTGGCTGCGGTTGCGCGGTGGGCCGCGGATCCGGGCAGGGGAAGGCGAAGGCGATGAGCGAGTCAGCACAGGACCAGCCCGGCGGCGGCCGGCGGGCACGCCATGGCGGCGGCGCGGCGCGGCGCGCCGAGCGCACGGCGCCCCGGCTGGAGGCCGCGCGCTACATCAGCCGCAAGGTGCCGAACTTCGAGATCCTGGACGCCGAGGCGCTCGAGATCATCGAGGCCAACGCCGAGACGGTGCTCGAGGAGATCGGCGTCAACTTCGTCGACAACGAGCCGGCGCTCGAGCGCTGGCGCGCCGCCGGCGCCGACGTGCGCAGCGAGCGCGTGCGCATCCCCAAGGGCCTGGCGCGCGAGCTGTGCAAGACCGCCCCCGGCCAGTACACCCAGCACGCGCGCAATCCCGAGCGCAGCGTGGTCATCGGCGGGCGCAACCTGGTGCTGGCGCCGGTCTACGGCCCCCCCTTCATCCGCGATTTCTCCGGCGGCCGGCGCTATGCCACGATCGCCGACTTCGAGAAGCTGGTGAAGCTCGCCTACATGTCGAAATGGCTGCACCACTCGGGCGGGACGGTCTGCGAGCCCACCGACGTGGCGGTGAACAAGCGCCATCTCGACATGCTCTATGCGCATATGCGCCTGTCGGACAAACCCTTCATGGGCAGCGTGACCGAAAAGAAGCGCGCCGAGGACTCGGTCGCCATGTGCGAGATCCTGTTCGGGCGCGAGTTCGTGGCCGAGAACGCGGTGATGACCTCGCTGGTCAACATCAACTCGCCGCTGACCTTCGATTCGGTGATGATGAACGCGCTCGAGGTCTATGCCACGGCGGGGCAGGGCGCGATCATCTCGCCCTTCATCGTCGGCGGCGCCATGGCGCCGGTCACCGTGGCGGGGACCCTGACCCAGGTGCTGGCTGAGGTGCTGGCCGGCGTCGCCTACTCGCAGCTGATCCGCAAGGGCGCGCCGGTGATCTTCGGCGCCTTCGTCACCTCGATCGACATGAACTCGGGCGCGCCCACCTTCGGCACCCCGGAGGCCTCGAAGATCCTCTACGGCGCGGGCCAGCTGGCCCGGCGCATGGGCCTGCCGTTTCGCTCGGGCGGCGGGCTGTGCGGCGCCAAGCTGCCCGATGCGCAGGCCGCCTACGAGAGCGCGCACACGCTCAACGCCGTGCTGCTCGGGGGCGTGAACTTCTGCCTGCACGCGGCGGGTTGGCTCGAGGGCGGCCTGGTGGCCTGCCCGGAGAAGCTGGTGATCGATGCCGACCAGCTCGGCGTGCTGCATTCGCTGGCCGAGGGGGTCGACGCTTCCGAGAACGGCCAGGCGATGGACGCGATCCGCGAGGTCGGGCCCGGCGGGCACTATCTGGGCTGCGCCCACACCCAGGCGAACTTCAAGAGCGCCTTCTGGCGCACCCAGGTGCTCGACTACAAGCCCTTCGAGCAATGGGCCGACGAGGGCGGCCGCGACACCTTCCAGCTCGCGCACGAGCGGGTCGAGCGCATGCTGCGCGAATACGTGGCGCCCGAGCTCGATGCCGGCATCGACGAGGGCCTGCGCGACTACATCGCGGCGCGCAAGGCGTCCGAGCCCGACGCCTTCGCCTGAGCCGCCCGGCCCGATTCGGCCAAGAGCGCCGCGAGCACCTGCACGTGCTGGGCCGGCCGGTAGGCCGGCGAGCGCGTCTGGCGCAGCTCCTCGCAGCCTTGCTCGGCCTCGGCGAGGCGGGCGACGATCCGCGCCGGCGCGCCGGCGCTGTCGCCGGGCAGCGCCATGCGCAGGTCGCGCGCGCGCCGGTAGAGCCGGGCGCCGATCCGCGCCGTCTCGATCAGCAGGCTGGGGCGAAGCAGCGTCAGCTCGGCATCCGCCAGCCGGTCGTGATATCCCATGGTCAGTCCTCCGGGCCCTGGGGTTGGGGTGCGTCCGGGGGCATTTTCGCCCGGCGCCGCCGGAGCTGCGCAATTTTCCCGAGCAGCGCGCGCTGGCCAATCTGTTAAATGAAAGTATAAAATCGTTAACACAAAATCAAAATTCAACTAAAGCTGGGCGTTAACTTTTGATTCAGACGCCGGACATACGACTCATTTTCATAAAAATCGCATCAAACGGGGCGAAATCAGGTGGCAAAGACTCAAGACATCCTGGAGCGTTGTGCGGGCGTGGCGCGCGCGGCGTTCCCCGAGGCCGGCGGTGCCTGCACCGCCCGCGAGGTGGCGATCTATCTGGCGCATACCGGGGCGGGCGAGAGCCTGCAGGCGCTGGCCGGCGCGACCGGGGCGCATCCCACGACCGTGATGCGCACGGTCAGGCGCGTCGAGGCGCGCCGTGACGACCCGCTGGTCGAGGGGCTGTTCAGCCGGCTGGACGACGGCGCGCCGGCGGGCGGGGCGCAAACGGCCAACGCCAATGCGGCGCCCGCTGCGGCCGCGGGCCCGGCCCGGCGCATGGCGCGCGACGAGCTGGAGCGCGCGGCGCGGCGCTATCTGCGCCGGCTGTGCGAGCCCGAGGCCTTCCTGCTGGTCACGCCCGATGCCAGCCGGGGCGGCATCTTCTGCAAGGCGAACGGCCATGCAAAGCCGATCGCCATGCTGCCCGTGGCCGTTGCAGTGGAGTTCCTGCGCGAGGGCTGGATCCGCCAGGCCCAGCGCGGCGCCGCCTCGACCCGCTACCGGGTCACCGAGGACGGCCGGAGCTTCCTCAAGCGCCTGCTCGCCGACGAGGCGACCAGGCGCACCGCCGGCGCGGGCTTCGCCGAGGCGCAGACGCCGTTCCAGGCGCAGCACCAGCTCGCCGGCGAGCGGGCCTTCATGAACCCCGACACCGGCCAGCACGAGATGCGCCGCGTGAACCTTGCCGAGGATCCGCTCGGCTGGCTGGCGCGGCGCAAGGGCCCCGATGGCCAGCCCTTCCTCGGCCCGGTCGAGCTCGAGGCCGGCGAGCGGCTGCGCCAGGACTTCGAGGCGGCCAGCATGGCCCCCTCGGTGGCGCAGGACTGGCGCCGCTTCCTCACCCCGGGCGACCGCTATTCGGGCAGCCCGGTGCCGCGCGGCCCGGCCGAGGGGCCGCGCGCCGCGCGCGAGCGGGTCAGCCGCGCGCTGGCGACGCTCGGCCCCGGCCTGTCGGACGTGGCGCTCAGGGTGTGCTGCTTCCTCGAGGGGCTCGAGGCGTGCGAGCGCCGCATGGGCTGGTCGGCCCGCTCGGCCAAGGTGGTGCTCAAGATCGCGCTCGAGCGGCTCTCCCAGCACTACGGCCTGGCCGCGGGGCGCCGCTAGGCGTCGCGCCGGCCCATCCGGCTTGACCGCCGGCGCGGCAGCGGCGAAAGCTGCCGCCATGACGGGCCGGATCATCGAGACGCAGGCCGACATCCTCGAAGGCTGCGATTTCCTCGCCCGGGCGGAGCCGCGCTTCGCCCGGGCGCTCGATCTTGCCGGCACGCCGCCCTTGCGCCGCCGCGACGGCGGCTTCGCCGCGCTCCTGCGCACCATCTGCGCCCAGCAGCTCTCGGTCGCCGCAGCCGACTCGGTGTGGTCGCGGCTCCTCGCGCGGGGTGCGGACGACCCCGAGGCGTTGCTCGATCTGGCCGAGGACGAGCTGCGCGGCTGCGGCCTGTCGCGCCCCAAGATCCGCTATGCCCGCGCCATCGCCGAGGCGCGGCTCGACTATCCCGCCCTTGCCGGGCTGCCCGAGGACGAGGCCATCGCGCGGCTCACCGCGCTGCCCGGCATCGGGGTGTGGACCGCCGAGATCTACCTGATGTTCTCGATCGGCCGTGCCGACGTGTTCGCGCCCGGCGACCTGGCGTTGCAGGAATCCGCCCGGTTGCTGTTCGAGCTGCCCGCGCGCCCTGACGAGACGAGCCTGCGCGCCCGCGCCGCCGCCTGGTCGCCCTGGCGCGGCGTTGCGGCCCGCCTGCTGTGGGCCTATTACAGGGTCGCCAAGCAGCGCGAAGGCATCACGGAGTAGCTCCCCCATGGCCACCCTGACCGGCCCCCGGGCCGCCCCCCGCTCGGGCGAGACCAAGTCGCTGGTGATCCTGCTGCACGGCTACGGCGCCGACGGCAACGACCTGTTCGGGCTGGCCGCGCCCTTGTCCGAGCACATGCCCGACACCGCCTTCCGCGCCCCCAACGCGCCCGAGCGCAGCCGCGTCAACCCCATGGGCTATCAGTGGTTTCCGATCCCCTGGCTCGACGGCAGCTCGGAGGCCGAGCGCGATACGGGCTTCGAGCGCTCGGCCGGGCTGCTCGACCAGTACCTCACCGAAGCGATGGACGAGGAGGGCGTCGCGCCCGCCGACACGGCGCTCATCGGCTTCAGCCAGGGCACCATGATGAGCCTCTACGTGGCGCCGCGCCGGTCCGACGCGCTGGCCTGCATCGTCGGCTTCTCGGGCCGCCTCCTCGACGCCGAGGCGCTCAAGCGCGAGGCGCGCTCCAAGCCCCCGGTGCTGCTGGTCCATGGCGACCAGGACGAGATGATCCCGGTGGCCGCGCTGGGCGAGGCGCGCGGCGCGCTGGCCGATGCCGGCTTCGCGGTGCAATGGCACATCAGCCGCAACATGGGCCACGGGATCGCCCCCGACGGGCTGGGCCTGGCGCTGGCTTTCCTTCGCGAGCATTTGCGGATAAAGGGGGCGCAGCCGTGAACGGGCGGACGGATCCGGCGTGTAACCGTATCGTCGCATCCGCCTGTTAGGAGTATCAGCGGCGGTCGGTCGCGTATCTAGAGACTTGATGCGACGGGGCCGCGAGATATAGTAGGTTTCGCCGGGCAGCGCTTGCCTTCCCGCCCGGCGCCCCGGCAGCAAGGAGACCCCACGGGCGGCAAGGCATGGACGGGACGTTCGCCACATCCTTCGTCAGGCAGCCGGCGGGGCTGCGCGACAACCCCGCCCTGGTGCTGAATGCGGACTACCGGCCGCTGTCCTACTTCCCGCTGTCGCTGTGGCCCTGGCAGGACGCGATCAAGGCGGTGTTCCTCGACCGCGTCATCATCGTCGCCGAGTACGACGCGCTGGTGCACAGCCCCTCGATCGCCATGCGGCTGCCCTCGGTGGTGGTGCTGCGCGAGTATATCAAGCCCGCGCGCTATCCCGCCTTCACCCGGTTCAACCTGTTCCTGCGCGACGAGTTCGCCTGCCAGTACTGCGGCTCGCATGGCGAGCTGACCTTCGACCACGTCCTGCCCCGCTCGCGCGGCGGCCGCACGACCTGGGAGAACGTGGTCGCCGCATGCAACCGGTGCAACCTGCGCAAGGCCAACCTGACCCTGCGCGAGGCCGGGCTGAGCCTGCGCCGCCCGCCGCGCCGCCCCGACGCCATCGAGCTGCAGAACAAGGGCCGGAAGTTCCCGCCCAACTATCTGCACGAGAGCTGGCTCGACTTCCTCTACTGGGACGCCGAGCTGGAATCCTGAGGCCCCATCCCGCGCCCCAGCGCCGCCAGCCACAGCCCGGCCAGGATCAGCGAGGCGATGGCGTTCCAGGACGCCAGGCTGAGGGTGGCAAAGCTCCACTGCACCTGATCGCAGCGCACCAGCGGCGCCTTCATGATCTGCGACATCAGCTGGTCGGCCGAGACGCTGCCGACACTGGTCGAGGACGTGCAGCTCGAGGGCCCGGCCCACCAGCCGCGCTCCACCCCGGTGTGATAGACGCCCAGCCCCGTGCTGGCCAGCATCGCCGCAAGTCCCAGCGGCGCCAGCGCCCGGCGAAAGCGGGCCAGCAGGCTCAGCCCCAGCGCCGCGATCACGATCGCCGCCAGATGCGGCCAGCGCTCGAGGATGCACAGATGGCACGGCACCAGCCCGCCGATGTACTGCGAGGCCAGCGCGCCGCCCAGGATCACCGCCGAGCCGGCCCCGGCGAGCAGCATCGGGCCGCGCGCAGATCGTGCCGCAGGCGTCATAGCAAGTACCTCATTCATAGCACGTACCTCGCGAAGACGAAGCCGCCGAACAGCAGCACGATGAAGACGGTGGCCATCAGCGCCAAGCGCCGCTCGATGAAGTCGCGGATCGGCAGCCCGAACTTCCACAGAAGCGCCGCCACCACGAAGAAGCGCAGCGAGCGCGCCACCGCCGCCGCGACGCAGAACACCGCGAAGTTCAGCCCGGTCAGCCCGGACAGGATGGTGATGACCTTGAAGGGGAACGGCGTCACCCCGGCCATCAGCACCGCCCAGGCGCCCCACTGGTTGTAGGTGGCGCGGAACTCGGCGAAGCGCGCGGTGTAGCCGTAGAACTCGAGAATCGGCAGGCCCACGCTTTGGTAGAAGAAATGCCCCAGCGCATAGCCGAACATGCCGCCCACGACCGAGGCGACGCTGCTGACCGTGGCGATCAGGAAGGCGCGGCTGGGCGTGGCGATGATCATCGGGATCATCAGCACGTCCGGCGGGATCGGGAAGACCGAGCTCTCGACGAAGCTGACGGCAGCAAGCGCCCAGAGCGCGTCGCGGCGCTCCGCCAGTGAGATGGTCCAGTCATAGAGCCCGCGCAGCATCGCCGCCCGTTAGCAGGCGCCACGACCCCTGTCCAGCCGCTTGCCGGTGCCCGCCGGCCCTTGCGTTCGCACTGCCCGTGATTATGATGCGCCGGCCCGCCCGGATGGCGGAACTGGTAGACGCAGCGGACTCAAAATCCGCCGGGGGCAACCCCTTGAGAGTTCGAGTCTCTCTCCGGGCACCAAACGAGTTTTCACGTCCTCAAGCGCTTGTTGCGGCCGCGCTTGACATCGGCCGCCGGTCGGCCGACTGCGCCAGGACGCGCCGCCCGGCGGTCGGGACCCGGCTCGCTCGCACGGCGCCGGATATGTCGATGCCGGCTCGGAGGCCGGGTGCGGAACTGGTTGCAGACGCGACAGGCCATAGCTCGGCAGGGATCACATCGGTTCAGGCGCCCCACAAGTGCATCGACGGCTATTCAAATTGACTGCGCTTGATCCAATCGATAGCATCCGGCAAATAAGGCTTTCTCTCACAACACGCGAACTTGTATGAAGTTTTGGCATCATGACTCAAAATGAACATCAAAGATAGAGTCAGGCCATTTATCCCATCACCTGCTTGGTCTGCCTTGCGGTGGGCCAAGAAAGTAATTTTCAGAGATCGGATCATATCGTTTCGGTCATGTAGAGGTGTTATACATGTTGGTGCGAATACTGGACAAGAAAGAGAATTTTACGATAAATTAAATCTCAATGTTGTTTGGATTGAGCCAATTGCTCAGATATATAACCAGCTACTAGAAAACATAAAGCCGTTTGAGAATCAGATGGCCCTGAACTGTTTGATTACGGATCGGGATGGCGAGACCGTCACATTACATATATCAAGCAATAATGGTGCCTCGTCGTCCATTTTTGAATTGGAGGGACATAAGAATATTTGGCCTGATGTTCATTATGTTAATGAAATAAATATGACGTCAGCGACCTTAACGACTGCACTTCGCTGCGGAGGCGTCGATCTCGAAAAGTACGATGTTCTTGTCGTGGATACTCAAGGCAGCGAATTGTTAGTACTTAAAGGCGCGCAACAAATACTAAATAATCTAAAATATATAATTGTCGAGGCGGCGAATTTCGAAGCTTATCGCGGATGTACGAATGTCGATGAAATTCGTACATATCTTGAGGGCCAAGGGTTCGAGATGATCCGAAAGAAGAAAAATTTTGAGGTACCCGACGTTGGCGCCTATTTCGACTTGGCATTTAGACAAAGAAGCCTCTCGAGGCAGGCACGCCAGCCTCGCCATCGTACCTGAGCCTTGCAGGTCTTGGCCAGCGGTGCAACGCACTCGCTTCGCCTTCGCGCTCCCTGATCGGATCGATGCCGCTGGTCGTGGGCATGCGCCGATACACCGGCAGTTCGCGCCTTCCAGGCGGCGTGATTGTCGGGCTTCCAGGCCTCTCTCCGGGCACCATGCTGCGATCGGGCAGGCGCGCGGGGCTTTCCCGGCTCGAAACTGTCGCATCGGGGACGGCGGGTCGCCGGGGCGCTGCGCAGCCGTTCAGAGAGCCTCGACGAGACCGAAGATCAGCACGGCCCAGATCAGGCTGCCCAGGATCGGCGCGAGCAGCACGATCGTCGCCGGCAGGTCCGGGTCGGCCTGCGGCGCGGGCACGGCCGCCTCGGGCACAGGCCGCCAGCGGCCCCGCCCAACCGCGCTGTGGGCGGCGTCGAGAGGCGCGCGTCGCTTCGCCGTGCTTGCGTATGAAACATGCGTGTTAATGGCCAGCCCCCCTCGCCAGCGCTCCCGACTGTAGCAAATCGAAACGCAATCGACCACTGCGGTGGCATGATCGCGGCCGCATTAGGGCAAAAGTTGCCGGTCGAGACGGGCTGCAACCACTGCGCGTAAATGCGCCAGCGCCATCGGCCGCCCGATCAGCCGCCCGGTCAGCCACCCTCGGCCAGGGCCCGCAGCCTGAGCCGCGCGATCCGGTGCACCTGGTCGAGCGCCTCGCGGAACTCGGCGCTCCGGTCGTTGCCCAGCCGGCGCCGGAACGCCGCCAGGAGCTCCGCCCGCTCGAGCCCCCGCACGGCGATGATGAAGGGAAAGCCGAAGCGGGCGGTGTAGGCGGCGTTCAGCCGCTGGAACTGGGCGAACTCGGCGGGCGTGCAGCGGTCGAGCCCGGCCGAGGCCTGCTCGGCGCTCGACTCTGGGGTGAGCCCGCCGGCCACGGCCAGCCGCCCGGCCAGGTCGGGATGCGCGCGCAAGAGCGCCAGTTGCGCCTGCTCGCCGGCCGCCTCCACCACCGCCCGCATCGACGCGCCCAGCGCCTCGGCGTCGTCGGCCACCGCGCCCGCGTCCCACACCGCCTCCGCCACCCAGGGGCTGTGCTCGTAGACGCCGCCGAAGCGGGCGACGAAGGCCGCGCGGTCGCGCCTGCCCGGCCGGTCATCGCGGATTGGGGTCATGCGCGCCTCGCATCTGGGCCACCGGCTCGCGGGCCCGCCGCTCTCCATACACGCCCGCCGCCCCCTGGACCTTCAAAAATTTCTTGATGAGATTTGCCGCGTTTTTCGCGATTATCCGGATGCCGGCCGGTATAGGGTCGGCCGCGGGATCTTGCCTCGCGCAGCAATCAGGACCTGTGATGACGGTCACGCTCCACGACTGGTTCAGCCTCCTCTTCCGCTGGGCGCACATCGTCGCGGCGATCGGCTGGATCGGCTCGTCCTTCTACTTCATGGCGCTCGACGCCAGCCTCAAGCGCGCCGCCAACATGCCCCACGGCGTGGTGGGCGAAAGCTGGTCGGTGCATGGCGGCGGCTTCTACCACATTCAGAAATACGCCGTCGCGCCCGAGCGCATGCCCGAGGACCTGCACTGGTTCAAGTGGGAGAGCTATCTCACCTGGCTGACCGGCTTCGCGCTGCTCACCGTGACCTACTACTCCAGCGCCTCGACCTACCTGCTGGCGCCGGGCTCGGGGCTGGCGCCGTGGCAGGGGATCGCGCTGTCGCTGGCGGCGCTGGGCTTCGGCTGGCTGTTCTACGACCGGCTGTGCAAGTCGCCGCTCAAAGAGCGCCCGGCGCTGATGTTCGCGCTGCTGTTTGCCGCCATCGTCGCCGTTGCCTGGGGGCTGGGGCACGTGTTCTCGGGCCGCGCCACCTTCCTGCAGACCGGCGCCATGATCGCCACGCTGATGACCGGCAACGTCTTCCTGGTGATCATCCCGAACCAGAAGGTGGTGGTCGCCGACCTCAAGGCCGGCCGCACGCCCGACGCCGAATACGGCAGGATCGCCAAGCTGCGCTCGACCCACAACAACTACCTGACGCTGCCGGTGATCTTCCTGATGATCTCGAACCACTACCCGATGACCTTCGGCCACCGCTGGAGCTTCGTCATCGTGGCGCTGGTGCTGGCGCTGGGCGCCATCGTGCGCAACTGGTTCAACCGCTACGAGGCCGGCGCGACCGGCATCCCAGTGCAGTGGCAGTGGCCCGCCGCGGCGGCGCTGGCGGCGGCGCTGATCGCCTTTACCGCCTGGCAGCCGAGCGGGCGCGCCGCGGTCAAAGGTCGGGTGACCACCGCCGACGCCATGGCCATCGTGCACACGCGCTGCACCGCCTGCCACTCGGCCACGCCGACCAACCCCAGCTTCGAGTCGGCGCCGGCCGGGATCACCTTCGACACCGCCGCCCAGCTCAAGGCCAACGCGCAGAAGGTGCTGGCCCAGGCGGTGCGCACCGAGTCGATGCCGCTTGGCAACCTCACCGGCATGACCGAGGCGGAGCGCGCCCGGCTGGGCTCGTGGATCCGCGCCGGCATGCCGGACAAGTGACGGGGCGCGATGTACGCCGTCGACGACATGACCGTCTTCGTGCGCGTGGTCGAGCGGGGCAACCTCTCGGCCGCGGGGCACGAGCTCAGGCTCTCGCCGGCGGTGGTCTCGGCGCGCATCACCAAGCTCGAGTCCCGGCTCGGGGTCAGGCTTTTGAACCGCACCACGCGGGCGGTGACCCCGACCGAGGAGGGCCGGCTCTACTACGAGCACTGCCTGCGCGTGCTGGCCGAGGTCGCCGAGGTGCAGCGCAAGCTGGCCGAGAAGAAGGAGGGGCCCTCGGGGGTCTTGCGCGTCTCGGCGCCCACGGTGATGGGCCGGCGCTGGATCGGCCCGCTGATCCCGCAGTTCCGCGCCCGCTTCCCCGAGGTCGAGATCCGTCTCCAGCTCACCGACCGGGTGGTGGATCTCGTGGACGAGCAGGTCGACGTCGCCGTGCGCCGCGGCTACCTGCAGGACTCCTCGCTCATGGTGCGCCGGGTGGCGCGCGACTTCCGCCTCGCCTGCGCCAGCCCCGACTACCTGGCGCGGCGCGGCACGCCGGCGACGCCGGCCGAGCTCAAGCGCCACGACTGCCTGCTGTTGCGCTTCCCCGGCTCGCGCCGCTACCAGTGGCAGTTCATGGAGGACGGCGCGGTGCAGAACTTCGCCGTCGCCGGGCCGATGGATTCCAACAGCTCGCACGTGCTGGTCGACTGGGCGCTGGCCGGGGCCGGGATCGTGATGAAGTCGGTCTGGGACCTGGCCGAGGAGATCGAGTCGGGCGCGCTGGTGCCCATCCTGCTCGCCCACAGCCCGCGCGATCTGGCCATCCACGCGCTGGCGCCGCCGCACCGGATGCAGCCGCCCAAGACCCGCGCCTTCATCCGCTTCCTGGCCGAGCGGCTGGCAAAGCTGCCCCCGGCCGCGATGGCCAAGCGTCTCGAGGCGGAGCTGGCCTGAGCGCGCCCCGCCGCATGGCCCCGGCCCCCGACCCGGGGCCTCCTTAGGCAAGCGGCCCCCGGGGCCCCGCCTCCGGGGCCCGCGGCCCGGCCCAACGCGGGCCGGGTACCCTGTCCACGCGTGGACATATGATCAAGTCATTGAAATCATTGAAAACGCCCTGTGGGCGGTTTTCACGGTCCCGGCAAGGCCCGCTACCCCGCCCGCGCCGCGTCCACCTTCGCGCACCAGCGCGACTTCTCCGCGTCGGGCAGGAACGAGCCGGTGAAGCTGTTGCGCGCGAGCTGCGCGATCTCGGCCTCGGCAAGGCCGAGCGCCCGGGCGACCGCCCGGAAGTTGGCGTTGACATAGCCGCCGAAATAGGCCGGGTCGTCCGAGTTCACCGTGACGTTGATGCCGGCCTCCAGCATGCGGCGCACCGGGCTTTGCTCCATGCGCTCGATCACCTTGAGCGCCGTGTTCGACAGCGGGCAGACGGTCAGCGTCAGCCCGCGCCGGGCGATCTCGGCCACCAGCTCCGGGTCCTCCATAGCCCGGTTGCCGTGGTCGATGCGGTCGACGCGGATGTCCATCAGCGCCTCGCGCACGTAATCGGGGGGCCCCTCCTCGCCGGCATGGCAGCACAGCAGCAGCCCCATCTCGCGGCAGCGCCTGAACAGCCGGGCGAACTTCGCCGGCGGGTGGCCCTGCTCCGAGCTGTCGAGGCCGACGCCGATGAAGCGGTCGAGCCAGGGCTCCGCTTGCCTGAGCGTGGCAAACCCGTCCTCCTCGCTCAGATGCCGCAGGAAGCTCATGATCAACCGCCAGGTGATGCCGTGGCGGCGCGCACCGTCCTCGAGCCCGGCGAGGAGGCCGCGCGCGACCACGTCGAAGGGCACGCCGCGCGCGGTGTGGCCCTGGGGGTCGAAGAAGACCTCCACATGGGCGACGTTGTCGGCGGCGCAGCGGTCGAGATAGGCCCGCGTCAGGTCGAAATAGTCCTGCTCGGTTTGCAGCACGCCCATGCCCTGGTAATAGAGGTCAAGAAACTCCTGCAGGTTGTTGAAATCGTATGCCTTCCGCAACTCCTTGACGCTCGCATAGGGGATCTCGACGCGGTTCCTGCGCGCCATCTCGAACATCAGCTCGGGTTCGAAGGTGCCCTCGATGTGCAGGTGCAGCTCGGCCTTGGGCAGGCGGGCGATCAGGTCGGACATCGGCCTCTTCCCGTGGATCAGGTGGAGTCCCTCCTATCATAGACCACCCGGCCGGCGGAAATCGTCGATTGCACGGCGCGGTCGTCGGCCAGCACGATCTGGGCGAACAGCGCCTCGGCGGGCGTCTCGGCCCGCGCTACCCGCTGCGCGATCAGCGGGGTCGAGGCGAGGTCGAGCACCACGGCGTCGGCCTCCAGCCCCACCGCGAGGTTGCCGACCCGGTCGTCGAGGCCGAGCGCCCGCGCCGCGCCAGCAGTGACCAGCCACCACAGATGCGCGGGCGCAAGCGCCGCACCGCGCCGCTGGCCGATCTCGTAGGCCGCCTTCATGGTGTGGAACATCGAGAAGCTGGAGCCGCCGCCCACGTCGGTCGCCAGGCCGATGCGCACGCCCAGCGCCGCCAGCCCCGCCACGTCGCACTCGCCCGAGCCGAGGAAGTGGTTGGAGGTCGGGCAATGCGCCACCGCCGCCCCGGCCTCGGCCAGCCGCGCCCGCTCGCGCCCGCTCAGGTGGATGGCGTGGCCGAAGATCGCGCCCGGGCCCACCAGCCCGTATTTCTCGTAGACGCCCAGATAGTCCGGGCAGTCGGAAAAAAGTTCGCCCACCCATTTGATTTCCTTGGCATTCTCCGCGAGGTGCGTCTGCAGGATGCACTCGGGGTGCTCGGCCCACAGCGCGCCCGCGGCCTCGAGCTGGGCGGGTGTCGAGGTCGGCGCGAAGCGTGGCGTGATGGCATAGCTCGCCCGCCCGACCCCGTGCCATTTGCCGATCAGCGCCTTCGACTGCGCATAGCCCGTCTCGGCCGTGTCCAGCAGGCTCGCAGGCGCGTTGCGGTCCATCATCACCTTGCCGCCCGCGGCGCGCAGGCCGCGGCGCGCCGCCTCCTCGAAATAGGCGTCCACACTTTGCGGGTGGATGGTGCAGAACGAGCAGGCGGTGGTGACGCCGTTCCTGAGCGTCTCGTCGAAGAAGACCTGCGCCGCGGCCCGCGCGTGATCGGGCTCGGCAAATCGCGCCTCCTCGGGGAAGGTGTAGGTCGCGAGCCACTCGATCAGCTGCCGGCCCCAGGAGGCGATGACCCCGGTCTGGGGATAGTGCACGTGGCAGTCGACGAAGCCCGGCGCGATCAGCCGCGCGCCCAGGGCCTGCACCCGCGCGCCGGGGTGTTGCGCCATCACCGCGGCCGCCGGGCCCGCGCCCGTGATCAGCCCCGCGCGCATGGCCAGCGCGCCGTCGTCGTTGAAGACCAGCGCCGCCTCGGCGCCCAACTCGAACGGGTCGCCGGCGAAGCGCAGCAGCCGCCCGCGCAGGATGGTGGTCTGGCTCATCGCGGTTTTCCAGTGTTTCTCAAGCGGTTTCGCGGCTTTCCTTAAGCGCCGCCATGGCATTCACCTGCAACATCTGCGCCGCCGCCGAGGCCGCGATCACCGTGGGGCGCTTGTCGCGCAGGCCGGCGACGCCGATCGGGCAGGTCAGCCGGGCGAGCCGGCTCTCGGGGATGCCGCGCTCGCGCAGGCGCCTGAGGAAGGTGGCCTTCTTGCTCGCCGAGCCGATCAGGCCGAGGAAGCGGAATTCGCCCCGCTGCATCACCGCCGTGACGATCTCGAGGTCGAGCGCGTGGCTGTGCGTGAGCACCACGTGCAGCGCGCCCGGGCCCGCGGCGCAAGCCTCGGCCTCGGGCAGCGGCGTCGCCACGGTCTCGATGCCCGCGGGCACGTCCGCGGGGAAGGCGTCGAGGCGGGCATCGATCCAGCGCACAGTGAAGGGCAGGGGGGCGAGCGCGCGCACCAGCGCCCGGCCCACATGGCCGGCGCCGTAGACCAGCACCGGCGGCCCGGCGGTCTCCTCGGCCAGCACCGGCCCGCCCCGCCACAGCGCCAGCGATCCGCGCGCCGCGCGCAGGCGCTCAAAGTCGCCTGCGTCGAAGACGGCGAAGGCGAGCCGCAGATGCCCGCCGCAGCACTGGTCGAGCGCGGGGCCGAGCGGCACCTCGAGCGCCGCGTGGCCCGGCCCGGCGGCCAGCATCTCGCGCGCCCGCGCAATCGCCCGGTGCTCGACGGCGCCGCCGCCGATGCTGCCCAGCGTGGCCGAGGCGGTGACCAGCATCGCCGCGCCGGCCTCGCGCGGCACCGAGCCGCGCGCCGCGGCGATCAGCACCACCGCCGCGCGCCCCTCGCGCTCCACCGCGGCGATCAGGTCGGAAAGCCGCATCTCACGCCCCCCCGCACCCGCTCGAGCGCCCAGAGCACGCGCTCGGGCGTCGCGGGCGCGTCCAGCGCCGGATAGGTCCGGTAGTCGCCCGCCGCCGCCACCGCGTCCGAAATGGCGTGCAGCGCCGAGATCGCCAGCATCAGCGGCGGCTCGCCCACGGCCTTGGAGCGGCGGATGGTCATCTCGCGGTTCATGCCCTTGGCCCAAAGGCGCATGCGCATGTCCGGCGCCCGGTCCGAGCAGGCCGGGATCTTGTAGGTCGAGGGCGCGTGGGTCTTGAGCTCGCCCCGCTCGTTCCACCACAGCTCCTCGGTCATCAGCCAGCCCGCGCCCTGCACGAAGCCGCCCTCGACCTGGCCCAGGTCGATTGCGGGGTTCAGCGAGCGGCCGACATCGTGCAGGATGTCGACGCGCAGCAGCCGGTTCTCGCCGGTCAGCGTGTCGATCACCGCCTCCGACACCGCCGCGCCATAGGCGAAATAGTAGAACGGCCGGCCCCGGGCTGTCTCCCTGTCCCAGTGGATCTTCGGCGTGGCGTAGAAGCCGGTGGCCGAGAGCGGCACGCGCGCCAGATAGGCCCGGCGCACGAAGTCGCCGAAGGGGATCTCGTCACCGCCCACCCGCACGCGGTTGGGCAGGAACGCCACGTCCGCCTCGGTCACGTTCATGGTCTCGCAGGCGAAGCGCACCAGCCGCGCCTTCAGCGTCTCGCAGGCATCGCGCACCGCCATGCCGTTGATGTCCGAGCCCGAGGAGGCCGCGGTGGCCGAGGTGTTCGGCACCTTGTCGGTGCGCGTCGCGGTGATGCGCACCCGCTCGAGGTCGACGCAGAACTCGGACGCCGCCACCTGGGCCACCTTGGTCATCAGCCCCTGGCCCATCTCCACCCCGCCGTGGTTCAGCATCACCGAGCCGTCCTGGTAGAGATGCACCAGCGCGCCCGCCTGGTTGAAATGCACCGTGGTGAACGAGATGCCGAACTTGACCGGGGTGAGCGCGATGCCGCGCTTGAGCACCGGGCTGCCCGCATTCCAGGCGCGGATCGCGGCGCGGCGGGCGGCGTAGTCGGCGCTTGCGGCCAGCTCGTCCACGATCTCGCCGATGACGCAGTCCTCGACCGCCATGTGATAGGGCGTCATCACCCGCTCGCCGGGGCCGCCCTCAGCCTCGTAGAAGTTGAGCCGCCGCACCTCCAGCGGGTCGCGCCCCAGCGTATGCGCGATCTCGTCGATCACCCGCTCGATGCCCATCATGCCCTGCGGGCCGCCGAAGCCGCGGAAGGCGGTGTTCGAGACGGTGTTGGTGCGCAGGCGATGCGAGACGATCTCGGCCGCGGGCAGGTAATAGGCGTTGTCGGCGTGGAACATTGCCCGGTCGCTCACCGCGTGGCTCAGGTCCAGCGACCAGCCGCAGCGGGCCATCTGCTCGAAGCGGATGCCCAGGATGCGGCCCGCATCGTCGAAGCCGACCTCGTAGTCGATCACGAAGTCGTGCCGCTTGCCGGTGAGGATCATGTCGTCGTCGCGGTCGAGCCGGCACTTGGCGGGCCGCCCGGTGCGCCTGGCCACCAGCGCCGCGGCAGCGGCCATCAGGTTGCCCTGCGTCTCCTTGCCGCCGAAGCCGCCGCCCAGCCGGCGCACCTCGACGCTGACCGCGTGGTGCGCGACGCCCAGCAAGCGGGCCACGATCATCTGGCATTCCGAGGGGTGCTGGTTGGACGAGACCACGTGCACCTCGTCGTCCTCGCCCGGCGTGGCGATGGCGATCTGGCCCTCGAGGTAGAACTGCTCCTGGCCGCCGAAGCTGATGCGGCCCGTCAGCCGCCGGGGCGCCGCGTCGATCGCAGCGCGGGCGTCGCCGCGCGCCATGCGGTAGGGCGGCTGCAGATAGCTCTCGGCCGCCATCGCCTCGGCGATGGTCAGGATCGGCGTCTCCTCGGCATAGTCGATCACCGCCCGCGCCGCCGCGGTGCGCGCCTGGGGCAGGCTCTCGGCCGCGACCACGAACATGGCCTGGCCGGCATAGCTGACCGCGCCGCCGGTGCGCTCGGAGGCCGCGAGCATCGGCTCGTCGCGCACCGCGGGGCCCGTGTCGTTGACGCCGGGCACGTCGTCGGCGGTCAGCACCGCCACCACGCCCGGCGCGGCGCGCACGGGGGCAAGGTCGACGCGGGTCAGCCGCGCCCGCGCCTTGGGCGACAGCGCGATATGGCAATGCACCAGGTCGCGCGGCTCGCGCAGGTCATCGGCATAGACCGCCTCGCCGGTGACGTGCTTGTCCGCCGAGTCGTGGCGGCGCGGCGCGTGCGCGCCGTCGCGGATGTCATCGGGGCCCGTGGCGGGCGGGGCAGGGGTCTGGTCGCGCATCTCGCTCACCCGACCGCCGCGAGCGGCCCGACCATGGGCCCGACCATACGCGTGGCCGTACCCTGGGCCGTCCGCTCAAGATAATAGCGCATCAAGAGGTTCTGCGCCGCCCGCATGCGGTAGCGGGCCGAGGCGCGCATGTCGGTCAACGGCGTGAAGTCGCGCTCCATCGCCGCCATCGCCGCACGCACGCTGGCCTCGGTCCAGGGCTGGCCCGCCAGCGCCGCCTCGGCGGCCGCCGCGCGCCTGGGCACGCCGGCCATGCCGCCATAGGCCAGCCGCGCCGCGCGCACCGTGCCGCCCTCGACGGCGACGTCGAAGCAGCCGAGCACGGCGGTGATGTCCTGGTCGAAGCGCTTTGAGACCTTGTAGCAGCCGAGCCGCGCGCCGTCCTCCGGCACCGGCAGCCACACACCCTCGACGAACTCGCCCGGGGCGCGGTCCTGCTTGCCGTAGTCGAGGAAAAACTGCTCCAGCGGCATCTCGCGTCGGGCCCCGCCCTTGCGCAGCACCAGCGTCGCGCCGGCGGCGATCAGCGCCGGGGGGCTGTCGCCGATGGGCGAGCCGTTGGCGATGTTGCCGCCGATGGTGCCGGCCGCGCGCACCTGCGCCCCGCCCAGCCGGCGCATGAGCTCGCCGAAGTCGGGATAGAGCGCGGCGATGCGCGCATGGGCGTCGCGATAGGTGACCGCGCCGCCGATCCACAGCCGCCCGTCCTCCTCGCGCATCTGCGCCAGCTCACGCACCCGGCCGGTGTAGAGGATTACCTCGGGCGCGAAGGCGCGCTTGGTCACCCACAGCCCGACATCGGTGGCGCCCGACAGGATAGTGGCGTCCGGGTGCGCCTCGGCCAGCGCGGCGAATTCGTCCAGCGTGACGGGCGCGAGGAAGCGCCGCCCACAGGCTTCGTAGTCGAGCGCACCCGCCTCCAGCGCGGCCAGGCGCCCCGCAGCGGCCGCCTCGTCGGCGTCGTCCCAGTCGGGCCTCGGCCGGTCATAGGCGTCGGCAGCGGCGGCGATGATCGGCCCGTAGCCGGTGCAGCGGCACAGGTTGCCCGCCAAGAGGTCGTTGACGCGCCCGGGCCCGGGCCGCGGCTCGCTGCGATAGGCGGTCCACAGGCTCATGACGAAGCCCGGCGTGCAAAAGCCGCATTGCGAGCCGTGGCCCTCGGCCAGCGCCGCCTGCACCGGGTGCAGCCTCCCGTCGGGCGCACGCAGGCGCTCGACGGTGACGACCTCGCGCCCGTGCAGCATCGGCAGAAGCTGGATGCAGGCGCAGACCGGCCGGGTGACCAGCCGCCCCTCGGCATCGAGCTCGCGCAGCCCCACGGTGCAGGCGCCGCAGTCGCCCTCGGCGCAGCCCTCCTTGGTGCCGGTCAGCCCGCGCTCATAGCGCAGCCAGTTGAGCAGCGTCGTGGTCGGTGCCGCGTCCGCCACCTCGACGGGCGCGCCGTTCAGCACGAAGCGCACGGTGCGCGACATCTCAGCTCCCCCGATAGGTGCTGAAGCCGTAGGGCGCCAGCAGCAGTGGCACGTGGTAGTGCGCCCCGAGGTCCGAGACGCCAAAGCGCACCGGCACGCGGTCGAGGAATTTCGGCTCGGGCAGCCCCAGCCCCAGCGCCTCGAAATAGGCCCCGGCGTGGAAGGTCAGCTCGTAGGTCCCCGCGGTCAGCGCCGCGCCTTCCAGCAGCGGGCCGTCGCAGCGCCCGTCGGCGTTGGTCACGGCCTCGGCCACGGCCCGGCGGGCCGCGCCCTCGATGCGGTGCAGCTCGATGCGCAGCCCCGCCGCCGGGCGGCCGCGCGCGGTGTCGAGCACATGGGTGGTCAGACGGCCCATCGTTTTCCCGTGTCTGCCCCGGGGCATGGCCTCATGCCGCAAGGGCCCTGCGCTTCAAACGCCTTACTTGGCCGAATTCTAGTGGTAAACCAGCGCAATATTGTCAAAAATCGCTTGAAACAGACCGGAATTCCCATCGCCGCGGCCCCGAAGGCAAAGCGGCCCCACCACCGGGCGGGGCCGCCATCGCCCACGTTGCCGGCTATTTCGGCAGGTCGCCGTTCACGCCTGGCACGAACCAGTCCATGCCGAGCAGCATCTTGTCCGAGGCGTGCTCGCCCGCCTTGACGCGCAGCTTGCCGTTGCGGTCCTTGATCGGGCCGGTGAACGGATAGATCGTGTGCGCGGCTACGCCGGCCTCCACCTTCTCCGCCGCCGCCTTCACGCTGTCGGGCATGTTGGTGTAGGGCGCCATCTTGACCATGCCCTCGCCCAGCCCGTCCCAGGTGGCGGTGCTCTTCCAAGTGCCGTCGAGCACCTCCTGCACGCGCCTGATGTAGTAGGGCCCCCAGTTGTCCACGATCGCCGTCAGCTGCGCCTTGGGCGCGAACTTGATCATGTCCGAGGCCTGGCCGAAGGCATGCACGCCGGCGTTCTCGGCCACCTGCAGCGGCGCCGGGCTGTCGGTGTGCTGCATGATGATGTCGGCGCCCTGCGCGATCAGCGCCTTGGCGGCGTCGGCCTCCTTGCCCGGGTCGTACCACGAGTTCACCCAGATCACCTGCACCTGCACCTTGGGGTTGACCTTGCGCGCGGCCAGCGTCGCCGCGTTGATGCCGCGCACCACCTCGGGGATCGGGAACGAGGCGACATAGCCGATCTTGTTGGTCTTGGTCATCAGCCCGGCGATGGTGCCGATGACATAGCGCCCCTCGTAGAAGCGCGCCATGTAGGTGGCCAGGTTCGGCAGGCGCTTGTAGCCGGTGGCGTGCTCGAACTTCACCTTGGGGAACATCTTGGCCACCTTCACGGTGGCGTCCATGAAGCCGAACGAGGTGGTGAAGATCAGCCCGTAGCCCGAGGCGGCGAGCTGGCGGATCACGCGCTCGGCGTCCGGGCCCTCCTTGACGCTCTCGACATAGGTGGTGTCGACCTTGTCGCCGAAGTGCTTCTGCACCGCCTTGCGACCCTGGTCGTGCTGGTAGCTGTAGCCGAAGTCGCCCACCGGGCCGACATAGACGAAGCCCACCTTGAGGGCGGCGGCCTGGGCCCCGGTGCCCGTGATCAGCGCGGCCAGCGCGAGCCCGGCCAGCGCGAGGGCGGTTTTGCGGATCATGGTGCGTCTCTCCCTGTTGCGAATTTGGGGGCCGCTCAGCGCTCGGCCCGGAATGGTCTGCCAATGCAGGTAGGCGCGTTGGCTTTCGTCAA
>NZ_JBZSYN010000148.1:0-8403 GCF_058622915.1 Thermohalobaculum sp.
CGCAGCGGGCCAGCAGGTCAAGGCCGGCGACCTGCTGCTGACCTTGGAGGCGATGAAGATGGAGACCGCCATGCACGCCGAGCGCGACGGCACGATCGAGCGCGTCGTCACCCCGGCCGGCACGCAGGTGGACGCCAAGGACCTTCTGCTGGTCTTCGCCGCCTGAGCGGGGGTGTGCACATTGCACACGCAACTAAGACATTGATTTCATTGGATGCGTGATTTGGGCTGGGTTCATGGTTAACGATCGGTGAGCGGGCTGTAGGGCGGGCTTAAGCCCGCCATTCAACCATTCCCCGAGACGTGGCGGGCTGAAGCCCGCCCTACTCAGACAATGGTTCTGCTCGCAAATCACAAGGCAGGACAGAGGAGGCGGACCATGGCCCGCCTCCGAAGTATGCCGTCTACTTCCGACGCCTCCTACCCTTCGAGCGATCCGGCGCCTGAGTCAGCGCGGACGCCGCTACGCTCTTTTGGGCCTTCGTGGCCTTCGGATCACGAAGGATCTTGGACGCCTTGGAGGCGACGCCCTTCGAGGTCTTTTCATTTCTCGCCATGGAGGGCCTCCGGCAATGGGCAGGGCTTCACCCAAGCGAACCGTTTTCCGGTTCGCACCTCAGAAACCCGGCCTTGGTTGAGACCACCGAGATGTGCGGCGATCTGAGCGTTGTTCATGGGGGTGCCCCCGAGCAACGCCTTGATCTTCGCCGCAAGCCTTTCGTCCATCTTCGGACTTGTCGATTTTCGCATCATTCATCCTTTCGATGCATCGACAGCCGTGTTGATCCGGAGGGAAATCCGTGCGAGAAAATATGCACGGAGGGACCAAATCACTCCTGAGGTCCGCCACGGCTGCCTGGGCTTTGCGGACCGGGGATCGCGAACGCGAGTTTGGAGTGACCGCTCCGAGTCGCAGATTCGCGATCCGCCCACCTACCCATCATGTGACGTTCCAATTGGTGTGCAAGCCAAAAATCTGGCCGGCGAGCTACATTTTGAGGTTGACGAATTCGAACCTACTATCCGCGGTGGGAACGAATGGGAAACAAGCGCAAACCGGTGTGGCGGATAGGTATCACCCAGTCAGCGTGAATATCGAGCAGAGTCATTGTGCAGCCGGCGGCACACAGCCATCGCCAAGGCATAGCGCATAGCCCCACCCCCTCACACGGACTCGATCCGGATCGCCACCGGCGGCTCTAGGCTCACCGGCAGAGCGGCGATGGCGGCGACGGCGGCGTCGATGGCGTCGCGGCGCGCGTCGTGGGTCTCGATCACCACCGGCACCGGGTCGCCCGCGCCGTACTGGTGCATGCGGTGGATCGAGACGCCCTGGTCGCCAAGCCCCGAGGCGATCGCGGCCAGCGCGCCGGGCCGGTCCTCGAGCATGAAGCGCAGGTAGTAGGGCGAGTGCTCGGCGGAATGCTCGAGCCTGGGCGCGGCCGTCAGGCTCTTCGCCGGCCGCGCGAAGGCGGGCCGCACTGCGCCGCGGGCCAGGTCCGCCACGTCGGCCAAGATCGCCGAGGCCGTCGGCCCCGCGCCCGCGCCCGGCCCGATCAGCGAGCACTTGCCGATGAAGTCGCCCTCGATCGCCACCGCGTTGGTCACGCCGCCCAGCGCGCCGATCACGCTGTCGCCCGCCACCATGCACGGCCGCACGCGCTGCTCGAGCCCGTGCTGGTGCATCTGCGCCAGCGCCAGCAGCTTGATCGAATAGCCCATGTCGCGCGCGGTGCGGATGTCGGCCAGCGTCACGCGCTCGATGCCCTCGGTGACCACGCCGTCGACGTCGACCCTTGTGCCGAAGGCCAGCGCGGCCAGGATCGCCAGCTTGTGCGCGGCGTCGATGCCGCCGACGTCGAAGCTGGGGTCGGCCTCGGCATAGCCCTTGCGCTGCGCCTCGGCCAGCACCTCCGCATAGTCGGCCTGGCGCGCCTCCATCTCGGTGACGATGTAGTTGCAGGTGCCGTTGAGCACGCCGAGCACGCGGGAGATGCGGTTGGCCGCCAGCCCCTCGCCCAGCGCCTTGAGCACGGGGATGCCGCCGGCGACCGCGGCCTCGATGGCCAGCCCCGTGCCCCTCGCCTCGGCCGCCTCGGCCAGCGCCTGGCCGTGATTCGCGATCAGCGCCTTGTTGGCGGTAACCACATGCTTGCCCGCCGCGATGGCCTGCTCGACCAGCGCCTTGGCCGGGCCGTTGGCGCCGCCGATCACCTCGACGACGCAGTCGACGTCGGCGCGCCGCGCCAGCGCCGCCGGCTCGTCCTCCCAGGCAAAGGCCGAGAGGTCGACGCCGCGCTCGAGCCCGCGATTGCGCGCCGAGACGGCGGCGATCTCGATGCGCCGCCCCGCCTTCAGCGCCAGCGCCTCGCCATGGGTCTCGAGGATCCGTGCCACCCCGGCGCCGACGGTGCCGAGCCCGGCGAGGCCGATGCGGAAAGGGTCTGTCATGGCGCGGTCTCGGGATGGACGGGAAATCAGGGCCACTGCCTAGCCGACCGGGCCCGCCGGCGCAACAGGCCGCGGCGCCGGGTCGGGCCTCAGGGCGCCACGCCGAGGCGGCGCTTGTCGGCTGCGCTCAGCACCGGGCCGGCGAGCGCGTTCGCCTGCGCCGCCTGCGCGTTGGCCGCGGCCGAAAGCTCGGCCAGGATCGCGGCGCCGATCGCGGGGTCCGGCGCGGCCTCGGTGTAGGTGCCGACCGGCGGCGCCTTGGGCGTGTCCACCAGCCGGGGCCAGGGCGCCTTGGCGACCTCGGGCGACTCGGGCACGGTGATGCCCGAGAGCAGCCGTCCGCTGCCGCAGCCGGCCAGCGCGGCGGCGAGCACCAGCACCGCAAGCGTCCTCGTTGCCTTCATTTGCCGGCGCGCTTTCCTCTTGTGATAGAGTGGGTGCTGGCCCACATCGTGCGGCAACAGCATAGCCCCGCCGCCCCGGCCTGGCCAGCGCCGCGGCACCGGGTCAGGGGCGTCCAGGGGCGGCCCGGGGCGGCCCGGGGCGTCCAGGGGTGTCAAAGAGGGAGGCAGCGCAAAACCATGTCGAGCGAAAGCGATCACGACGGAGCGCCCGAGGTCAGCGAGATGGCCGAGCGCATCGCACGCATCACCGAGCGCAGCCAGAAGGTCTGGCTGGAGTCGCTCGAGCGCGGAGCCGGCGGCGTACCGGCCGCCCCGCCCGACCCGCTGGGCACTTATCCGGCCATGGCGCGGCTGGCGCAGCAGTGGCTGGAGCACCCGGAGAAGCTGGGCGAGGCGACGCTCGCCTTCTGGACCAGCCAGGCCGAGCTGAGCGCGCGCCTGTGGCGGCGCTGGCTGGGCGAGGACGGCGGCCAGCCGCTCATCACCCCGCACAAGGGCGACAAGCGGTTCCAGGACCCGGCCTGGGAGGAGAACCCGTTCTTCGACTATCTCAAGCAGTCCTACTTGTTGACCGGCAACTGGCTGCGCCAGCGGCTCGACGACGCCGACGACCTGCCCGATCGCGAGCGGCGCCGGCTCGAGTTCCTGACCCGCAACTTCATCGAGGCGCTGGCGCCGACCAACTATCCCGGCACCAACCCCGAGGTGCTGAAGGCGACGCTGGAGCAGAAGGGCGAGAACCTGGTGCGCGGGCTCGAGAACCTCTTGCGCGACCTCGAGCGCGGCAAGGGCCAGCTGCTGATCCGGCAGACCGACATGGACGCGTTCAAGGTCGGCGAGAACCTCGCCACCTCGCCGGGCAAGGTGGTCTCCCAGAACGAGATCATGCAGCTGATCCAATACGCGCCGACCACCGAGCGGGTCTACGAGCGCCCGCTTTTGATCGTCCCGCCCTGGATCAACAAGTTCTACATCCTCGACATCAACGAGAAGAAGTCGATGGTGCGCTGGCTGGTCGACCAGGGCCACACTGTGTTCGTCGTCTCCTGGGTCAACCCGGACGCGCGCCAGGCCGAGGAGACCTGGGAGAGCTACATGCGCAAGGGCGTGATCGAGGCGGTCGAGAAGGTGATCGCCGAGACCGGCTCGGCCAAGCTCGACCTGGTCGGCTACTGCATCGGCGGCACCATGGTCGGCTGCACGCTGGCCTACATGGCGGCGACCGGGGACGAGCGGGTGGGCAGCGTCACTTTCCTGACCACGCAGCTCGACTTCTCGAACGCCGGTGACCTGCAGAACTTCGTCGACGAGGGCGTGCTCAAGATCCTCGAGGCCAAGGTGGCGCAGCAGGGCTATGTCGAGGCCGAGAACATGCTCGCCGCCTTCAACAGCTTGCGCTCGACCGACCTGATCTGGGGCTTCGTGGTCAACAACTACCTGCTGGGCAAGGAGAACTTCCCCTTCGACCTGCTCTACTGGAACTCGGACTCCACCCGCATGCCGGGGAGGGTGCACCTGTTCTACCTGGAGAACTTCTACCACCGCAACCAGCTGGCCCAGGGCGAGCTGGAGATCGACGGCATCCGGCTCGAGCTGAAGAAGGTGCGCGTGCCGGCCTATCACGTGGCCACGCGCGAGGACCACATCGCGCCGGCGCCCTCGGCCTACCGCGCCGCCAAGATGCTGGGCGGGCGCAGCCAGCGCTTCGTGGTCGCGGGCTCAGGCCACATCGCCGGCGTGGTCAACCCGCCGTCGCTGGGCAAGTACCAGCACTGGGTCAAGGACGGCATCAAGGAGGCCAGCGTCGAGGCCTGGCTCGAGGGGCTGGAGGAGCAGGCCGGCTCGTGGTGGCCCGACTGGCAGGCCTGGCTGGCCAAGCGCTCGCGCCGCAAGGTGCCGGCGCGCACGCCCGGCCAGGTGCTGGGCGCCGTCGAGGACGCGCCCGGCTCCTATGTCAAGGTGCGCTTCGACGAGGGCTGAGGCCGCGCTCGCACCCGGCGCCCGCGGCGGCTATACTGTCCGGGGGATCGGGGAGGTGCGGGGAGCGGCGATCATGGGAATGGCGCGAGGTCTCGGGGCTGCCCGGCGCACCGGCGCGGCGCTCGCGCTTCTCGTCGCCATGGCCGTGCCCGGTCTGGCCGCCGGCACCACGCAATGCACGCTTGGCGGCTTCGAGCAGCCCTGCCGGGCGGGCGGCGGCGAGTACCGCGTGCTGGCGCCCGACGGCGACGGCCCGTTCCCGGCCATGGTCTATCTCTACGGCTCGGGCGGGCGCAGCGCCGAGATCACCGCCAACCCGATCTTCGACGCCGCGGTGACCGGGCGCGGTTATGCGCTGGTGGTGCCCACGGCCACGAAACTGACCTATGTGGGCGGGCGGCGCGACACCGGCTGGCGGCTCGCCGGCGAGACCGGCCCGGGCCGCGACGACGCCGCCTTCGTGCGCGCGGTGATCGCCGACGCCGCCCGGCGCTTCAACCTCGACCGCCACCGCATCCTGCTCGCCGGCCAGTCGCGCGGCGGCTTCCTGGTCTGGCAGATCGCCTGCCGCCATCCCGACACGGCCAGCGCCTATGCGGCGCACGGCGCCGGCTGGCTGGGACCGCTGCCCGCGCAGTGCGCCGCGCCGGTGCGCTTCCTGCAGACGCAGGGCATCTCGGACCGCCTGGTGCCGATCGCCGGGCTCAAGCGGCTTGAGGGCGACCTGGCGCTGCCGCCTATGGACGCCGCGCTGGGGCTGATCGCGCGCACCGACGGCTGCGACCCGACGCCGGGCAAGGCCGTGGCCTTCCGCGATTTCGAGCGCATCAGCTGGCGCGGCTGCACCGCCGGCAGCCGGCTCGACCTCCTGCTGCACCCCGGCGGCCACGCCCTGCCGGCGATCTGGTTCCGCGCCGCGCTCGACTGGTTCGAGGAGCCGCTGCCCGCGCCCGTCGAGATATCGCCGGTGGTGCGCCGCGTCGGCGAGGGCCTGCCCGGGGTCAGGGTCGGGGTCGGGGTCGGGACCGACACCCACGCCACGCTCAAGCCCGGCACGGCGCCCACCGGGGGCCGCTTCAAGGCGCCGCCCGCCCCGGGCACGCCCGCGCTGGGCGCGCAGTAGCGCCTCAGCCCACCGCGCGCTTGAGGCAGGTCTCCCAGTAGGGCCGCGGCCCGATTCGTTCGCGCACGAACTCGATGAAGGCGCGCGCCCGCGCCGAGAGGTGCCGGGTCGGCGGGTAGACGGTATAGATCGCCGCCGGCTCGCCCCAGCGGTAGCCGGTCAGGAGCGGCACCAGTTCGCCGCGCTCGATCGCCTTGTAGACGATGAAGCTGGGGCCGTTGGTCAGGCCCATGCCGGCAATCGCCGCGTCGCGCAGCACGCCGCCGTTGTTGCAGCGCATGCGCAGCTTGAGCTGCACCGAGCCCGATTCGCCTTCCGGCCCGCGCCAGCGCCAGATGTCGGGCCGCTCGACATTGGTGTAGCCGAGCGCCGGCCAGTCGCGCAGCGCCTCCGGGTGGCCCGGCTCGCCCAGCCGCTCGACCAGGGCGGGCGCGGCGCACACGACGCTGGCCACGTCGGCGATCTTGCGCGCGATCAGGCTCGAATCGCGCAGCGCGCCGATGCGGATGGCGAGCTCGAAGCCCTCGGCCACCAGGTCGGCGACCCGGTCGGAGAAGTCGATATCGACCTCGACGCCGGGATGCGCGCGCATGAAGTCGGCCACGACCGGCGTCAGGTGCGCCACCCCGAAGGTGAGCGGCGCGGCGACGCGCAGCGTGCCGCCCAGCCCCGCGTGCCGGTCCGAGGCCTCGCGCTCGGCCTCCTCCAGATCGGCGAGGATGCGCCCGGCCCGCTCGTGGAAGCCGCGCCCGGCCTCGGTCACGCTCATGCGCCGGGTCGTGCGCACCAGAAGCTGCGTGCCCAGCCGCGCCTCCAGCTCCTTGATGCGCCGGCTGACCGCCGAGGGCGCCAGCCGCATGGCCCGCGCCGCCTTGGTCACGCTGCCCTTCTCGACCACCTGGACGAAGCAGCGCAGGTCCTCGAAGCGGTCCATATCGTTCCCCTTTGCGCAACAGTCCTTGCAGGATTCCCCGTCTTAATTCTCCCAAGCGCAAGCATCAAGTTTGTCTCAGGCGGGCGAGACCCGCGAGGACGACGAGTCAGACGGAGGACATCATGAGCACTTCCCCGACCATCCTGAGGATCGATTCGAGCATGCGCCACACCGGCTCGGTGACCCGCGCGCTGGCCGACCGGCTGGTCGAGCGGCTGAGCGCCGCGGCCCCCGGAACCCGCGTCATCCGCCGCGACCTGGCCGACGGCGTGCCGCTGATCGACGAGGCCTGGATCGGCGCCAACTTCACCGACCCGGCCGGGCGCAGCGAGGCGCACCGCGCCGCGCTGGCGCTCTCGGACGAACTGGTCGCCGAGCTCAGGGCCGCCGACACCATCGTCATCGGCCTGCCGGTCTACAACTTCTCGCTGCCCGCGGCGCTGAAGGCCTGGATCGACCTGGTCGCCCGCGCCCGCGAGACCTTCCGCTACACCGAGGCCGGGCCCGAGGGCCTGCTCACCGGCAAGCGCGCGCTGGTGGTGGTCGCCTCGGGCGGCGTGCCGGTGGGCAGCGCGGCGGACTTCGCCACGCCCTATCTCAGCCACGCGCTGGCCTTCATGGGCATCGAGGACGTCGAGTTCATCTCCGCCGACCGGCTGGCCGCCGACGCCGAGGCCGCCATCGCCGGGGCCGAGGCGCGCATCGAGCGGCTGGCGGCCTGAGGCCGGCCCCCGCCGGCGGACACAAGGAAAAGGCCGGCCCTCGGCGGGCCGGCCGAAATTTGCCGCGCACGGCGAAGACGTTCAGACCGGGCGGATCAGCCTAGCCGGTTCGTCGGATTGCCGATGATGTCCATGAATTCCTTGCGCGTGCGGTGGTCCTCGCGGAAGATTCCGAGCATGGTCGAGGTGACCATGGTCACGCCCGGCTTGTGCACGCCGCGCGTCGACATGCAGTGATGCTCGCCCTCCATCACCACGGCGACGCCCTGGGGCTGCAGCACCTGCATTAGCACGTTGGCGATCTGCGCGGTCATCTTCTCCTGCACCTGCAGGCGCTTGGCATAGGCGTCGACGAGGCGGGCGAGCTTGGAGATGCCGACCACCCGGTCGGTCGGCAGATAGCCCACATGCGCCTTGCCGATGATCGGGGCGAGGTGGTGCTCGCAATAGCTCTCGTAGCGGATGTCGCGCAGCACCACCATCTCGTCGTAGCCCTCGACCTCCTCGAAGGTCCGCTGCAGCATGGCCACGGGGTCCTCCTCGTAGCCGCGGAACCACTGGCGATAGGCGCGCACCACGCGGCCGGGCGTGTCCAGGAGCCCCTCGCGGTCGGGATCGTCCCCGGCCCAGCGCAACAGCGTGCGCACCGCCTCCTCGGCATCGGTCACGCTCGGGCGCTCGATCGGCTCCGCCTCGATCTCGAGCAGGGCTTTCGGGTCGAACCTGTTCATCGCTCTCTCCACTCCCGCGGCCCGGCGCCGCGCGCCCGGGGCTCTGTCGCTCCCTACC
>NZ_JBZSYN010000149.1:0-6273 GCF_058622915.1 Thermohalobaculum sp.
GACGGGTCCGCCGAACTGCTCGAAGATGGATCGCTCGAGATCGAGTTCGCCTACCACCGAGGCGACGAGGCCGTCCTAAAGGCCTTCCGGGAGAGTTCTTCAACAGCCTGCTAGTGAGTGTCACGTCTTCCTTAGCTTCTATTTTCAAAAGGCGTGGTGTTGTGGGATCAATGTCGAAATAATTCGCCAGTGCGCTTGCTGCGAATGCCGCATGTCCACTCGCTGGCCCCACCCCATTCAATAGACGATTAGAACGAATCGTAAGAACGAGCACAATAAGCACGCCGAGTGATAACCAATTGTCTGCAATCCACGCGAGATACGCCCCTCCCGGAATGTTGAGATTTGACGATTGCAACTTTTTTGCCAGTAACCGATGGTTTCCATTGGAAATAGGGTCAGGCTGCGAAGTATGCCCCAGCCAATACCCACGGCGAGAACTATCTTGAACAAGAACCAAGCGAGCTGTTTGGCGTAGGAGAACACGCTCCAGACGACAACTGCGATGACTTCGATCACAGGGCCCATGACGCCTACCTCCATCGGATATTGGGGTCATGAGTAGCGACCCTAACACGATTAGGGCTATTGAATAAGCTGGTGGCGTGGGTCGTCCCGACCCACGGTTCCCGCCACAACGGCCGCAACGGTGGGTTTGAAAACTCAGCGTCTGAGCACACCGGGCCGCCGATCCCCGCCCCCTCACACCTCGTCCGGGAAATACTTCATCGCCAGCAGGAACGGGTTCGGCGCCGCCTGGCCGAGGCCGCAGATCGAGGCGTCGATCATCACCTGGCTCAGGTCGGTCAGCACCTCGCGGTCCCAGGTCTCGGCCTGCATCAGCTTGACCGCCTTCTCGCAGCCGACCCGGCACGGCGTGCACTGGCCGCAGCTCTCGTCCTCGAAGAAGCGCAGCATGTTGAGCGTGGCGTCCTTGATCGAGTCCTTGTCCGAGAGCACGACCACCGCCGCCGAGCCGATGAACGAGCCGTGCGGCTGCAGCGTGTCGAAGTCGAGCGGCACGTCGTCGAGCGAGGCCGGCAGCACGCCCGAGGACGGCCCGCCCGGCTGGTAGGCCTTGAGCGCGTGCCCCTCGAGCATGCCGCCCGCCGCCTCGACGATGTCGCGTATGTTCGAGCCCGCGGGCAGCACATAGACCCCCGGCTGCTTGACCCGGCCCGAGACCGAATAGGCGCGCAGGCCCTTGCGGCCGTTGCGCTCGACCGAGGTGAACAGCTCCGGCCCCTCGCGCATGACGCGCGCGATCCAATAGAGCGTCTCGACGTTGTGCTCGAGCGTGGGGCGGCCGAACACGCCGTTCTGCGCCACATAGGGCGGGCGGTGGCGCGGGTAGCCGCGCTTGCCCTCGATCGACTCGATCATCGCCGACTCCTCGCCGCAGATATAGGCGCCGGCGCCGCGGCGGATGTCGATATAGCCCGGCTTGGCGAGCCCGGCCTTCTCGAGCGCGGCCACCTCGCGGCGCAGGATCTCGATCGACGCGGGGTACTCGTCGCGCACATAGATGAAGCAGGTCGCGGCCTCGACCGCCCAGGCGGCGATCAGCGTGCCCTCGAGGAAGACATGCGGCTCGCGCTCGAGGAAGTAGCGGTCCTTGAAGGTGCCGGGCTCGCCCTCGTCGGCGTTGACGGCGAGGTAGCGCGGCGCCGGCTCGGCGCGCACGAAGCCCCACTTGCGCCCGGCGGGGAAGCCGGCGCCGCCCATGCCGCGCACGCCGGCGTCCAGCATCAGCTGCTGCACCTGATCGGGGGTCTTGGCGCCGTCGCGCAGCGCCTTGAACGAGTCGTAGCCGCCGCGCGCGCGGTACTGCTCGAAGGTCTCGTAATCGGGGATGTGGGCGTGGAAGTCCTGGTCGCGGATGGCCTCGGCGACCTTCTCGGGCGTGGCGTTGTCGATGGCGTTGTGGCCGATCTCGAGCGCCGGCGCGGTGTCGCAGCGGCCCATGCAGGGGGCGCGGACCACGCGCACCTCCGAAGGGTCGTTGCCCGCCTTCAACGCCTCCATCAGCCGCTGTGCGCCCGCGAGCTCGCACGAGAGCGAATCGCACACGCGGATGGTGATCTTCGGCGGCGGCGCCTCGCCCTCCTTCACCACGTCGAAATGGGCGTAGAAGGTGGCGACCTCGTAGACCTCGGCCTGGGGCAGCTTCATCTCGTGCGCCAGCGCGCGCAGATGCGCCGCCGAGAGCTGCCCGTGCCGGTCCTGGATCAGATGCAGATGCTCGATCAGCAGGTCGCGCCGGCGCGGCCGGTCGCCCAGCAGCGCACGCACCTGCTCGAGCGCCCCGTCCTCGATCTGGCGGCCCTTGGGCGTGCGCTTGGCCTTGCCCTGGCCCTTGCGCCAGACGCCGCCATTTCCCTTGGGTTTCTCGTCGAGCGGGCTCATGCGTTCCTCCTGGACGGTCCTGCACAGCTTGTGAATGCGCTGCGTGTATCTGGTATACCAGCGGCGCTTATAACATACCCGCCTGCCGTGGCCAGAGGGTATCGCGGATGCGACGGACGCGGGGCGTTCCCGACATCTCGGGGCCGCGGGCGCGGCTCAGCCGGCATCGGGCGTCTTCCCGGCGGCCCTGAGCTTGGCCAGATCGACGCGGCGCTCGACCACGCGCGTGACCGGGTCGATCAGCAGCACGTCGCCGCGGACGCGGGCATAGATCAGCCCGTCCGGCGGCCTCGGCAGGCCGTACTGGCGCCAGTCCAGGGTGACCTGGGGCACGTCGGGCGGCAGCGCCTCGCCCACCGTGTAGAGCGTCTGGGCCGGCACGCCGCGGGCCCTGAGCATCAGCGGTCCGCGCGGGTCGGGCGGCGGCGGCGGCGCGGCCGGCCTGGCCTGGGGAGGCGGCGCGGGAGCCGGGGCGGGGGCGACCGAGGCCTGCCCCTCCTGCTCGTCCCCGTAGCCCCCGTTGTCGTAGCCCCCGTTGTCGTAGCCCCCGTTGTCGTAGCCCCCGCTGTCGTAGAGCCCGTTGTCGTAGAACCCCTCGCCATAGAGCAGAAGCGGCGTGCCGTGCCGATGATGCGGCTCAAAGCCGTGCGGCGTGTGCCGGCGGCCGCCCGGCCTGCTCAGCCGGCCAGGCTCGAGGGTCGCTGAACCGGGCGGGGTGGTCTGCGCCATCGGCGGTGGGGTCCAGCTGAAGGGCGTGGTGGTCGTGCCAACCGGGGCGGTGCCAGAGGGCGGCGGTGCGCCCGGATTAAGAAACAACCCCCTCGGGCCGGCTGCCGCAGGCGCGGCACCGAGCGCGATAACCAGGACGATGGCGGGGCGTGTCAAGGCCATCCGACTCCCTCCGCTTGTCCCTATCATATAACGCGGCCGCGCCGGAAATCCGTCACCGCGCGCGGTCCGGTGCGCGCCACGCCAGGGACGGGAGCCTCGCGCCGTCGCCGACGGGTTGGACCCGCGGCCTGCCTGTGCGAGGATTCGGCCCAGACTCGCCGCGACAGAAGGGACCGTCATGGCGCCGGACCTGCCCCACGATTCGCCGGCCGACCCGCCCGGCACACGCCGCGAGGCCGGGCTGAGCCGCAGGCTGTGGGCAGCATACGAGGCCAAGGGGCCGGACTACGCCCCGCGCACGCGCCAGCGCGCGCCCGGCGGCCGGCCGCGATTCGTCAATCGGCTGATCCTCGAGGCCTCGCCCTACCTCCTCCAGCACGCGCACAACCCGGTCGACTGGCGCCCCTGGGGCGAGGAGGCGCTGGCCGAGGCACGGGCGCGCGACCTGCCGCTGTTCGTCTCGGTCGGCTACGCCACCTGCCACTGGTGCCACGTGATGGAGGAGGAGAGCTTCGACAACGAGGCCGTGGCGCAAATCCTCAACGCCCACTTCATTCCGGTGAAGGTCGACCGCGAGCAGCACCCGGCGATCGATCAGGTCTACATCACCGCGACCCAGCTGCAGCAGGGCCACGCCGGCTGGCCGAACTCGGTGTTCCTGATGCCCGACGGGCGGCCCTTCCACACCGGCACCTACTTCCCCCGCCCCGACTTCATGCAGCTGCTGCAGGCCGTGGCGCAGCTGTGGCGCAGCGGCCGGCGGTCCGAGATAGAGACCGTGGCCGGGCAGCTCAGCGCCGCGATCCGCAGCGTCGCGCCCGCCGCCCCGGCCGGCGCGGGGGTGCCCGGGCCGGAGGTCCACGCAGCGGCTCTCGACCAGCTCGCCGAGCTGCACAACGCCGAGGAGGGCGGCTTCTCGACCACGCAGCAGTTCCCGCAGGAGGGCTTCGTGCTCTACCTGGTCGACCACTGGCGGCGCACCGGCGCGGTGCGTGCGCTCGGGATCGCCGGGCGCACGCTCGAGGCGATCGCGGCGGGCGGCATCCACGACCATGTCGGCGGCGGCTTCCACCGCTACACCGTGGATGCGACCTGGCGCACGCCGCATTTCGAGAAGATGCTGTACAACCAGGCCCAGCTTGCCCGCGCCTTCATCGAGGGCTGGGAAGCCACCGGCAAGCCGGCCTGGCGCCGCGCCGCCGAGCGCGCCTGCGCCTATGTGCTGCGCGACATGACAGACGCCGAGGGCGCCTTCTACGCTGCCGAGGACGCCGACAGCCCCGACGGCAGCGGCGCGGGCGAGGAAGGCGCCTTCTATGTCTGGCCGCCCGATGCCGCGCGCGCCGCGCTGGGCGCCGAGGCCGGCCTGGCGATCGAGGCGCTGGGTCTGGGCGAGCGCCCGACCGTCGAGGCCGGACCGGTGCCGCATCTCGACGCGGCCGAGCCGCCGGACTTCGCCGCCCTCGACCCGCTGCTCGAGCGGCTGCGTGCGGCGCGCGAGGCACGGCCCAGACCGCTGCGCGACGAGAAGGTGATCGCCGGCTGGAACGGTCTGATGATCCGCGCCCTGGCCGAGGCGGCGGTGGCGTTCGAGACCCCCGCCTTTGCGGATGCGGCCGCGCGTGCGGCCGAGGCGCTGTGGGCGCGGCTTTGGACCGGCACGCGGCTGATGCGGCTGTGGGCCGGGGGGCGGGCGCTCGAGGAGGGCGCGCTCGAGGACTATGCCTGGGCCGGGCTCGGCCTGCTGGCGCTTTGGGACGCCACCGGGGCGGAGAGCTGGCGCGCACGGGCGGCCGAGCTGGCGCACACGGCGCTCGAACTGTTCGGCGACGGCGCGGGACGGCTGCGCATGGCCGCCGCCGACAGCCCGGTCGGCCCGGTCTACGAGGCCGCCGACGGGGCGACGCCCGCGGGCGAGAGCGCCATGCTCGAGCTGCTGGCCCGGCTCGACCGGCGCCTGACAGACCCGGCCTTCCGCGCCGCGGCCGAGCGCCTGCTCGCCGCGCTTTCGGGCCAGCTCGAGCGCACGCCGCTGCTCAGGCCGGACGCACTGGCCGCCGCGCGCGTCCTCGAGGCGGGCGAGGGCGGGCTGCGCCGGGCGCTGGCGGCGGGCGCGGTGCGCGCGCGCCTGGGCCCGGGCGGCGGCCGGCTCAGCCTCGAGATCGCGCCGGGCTGGCATGTCAACGCCCACGCCCCCGGCGCCGAGGGGCTGGTGGGCGCCAGCATCGAGGGCGCCGAGGCGGACTGGCCCGAAGGCCAGGCGCGCGCGCTCGGCTTCGCCGACCGGCCGGTGCGGGTCTACGAGGGCCGGCTCGACCTCGCGCTCGCGCCCTCCGCCGAGGTGATCCAGCTGACCGTGCAGCCCTGCTCCGCCACCGCCTGCCTTCCGCCCCAGACCGCCGCTTTCCGCTTGCGGTAGCGGAGTGCGCGGGCCATGCTCGGCCGCATGAGACCGCTGCTGCTTGCCCTTTGCCTCGCCGCTCTCCCGCTGGCGGCGGCCCCGGCCGACGAGTCCGTCAGCCCCTCCCAGTTCCGCGATTATGCCCAGGGCTGGACGCTGCATTTCTCGCGCCATGGCCAGCCCTTCGGCCAGGAGACCTTCAAGTCCGGCCGCCGCACGATCTGGCGCAACCCCGACGGCAGCTGCGTGAACGGGGTCTGGCGCCCCTATGGCGCCCGGCTGTGCTTCTATTACGGCGAGGGCGACCAGGTCTCGTGCTGGCGGGCTTTGCGCGACGACAAGGGGCTCTACGTCAAGCTGACGGGCGACGGCCCCGACGCCGGGCTGGAGCTGCGCGTCACCGGGCGCGACAGGGCGCCCCCCTTGTGCGGCAAGCCCGGCCGGGCGATCTGACATGGCCATGCTCGAGCGCCACGAGATCGAGATTGCCCGCATCTACGTGCCGGTCAAGCGCGCCAAGGCGCTGGATGCGGCCCGGGTCGAGGCGCTGGCCGAGGACATCCTCGAGCACGGCC
>NZ_JBZSYN010000150.1:0-14046 GCF_058622915.1 Thermohalobaculum sp.
GCTGATCCACGGCGACGCGGCCTTCGCCGGCCAGGGCGTGGTGGCCGAGTGCTTCGGGCTCTCGGGGCTCAGGGGCCACAAGACCGGCGGCACCATCCACATCATCGTGAACAACCAGATCGGCTTCACCACGGCGCCGCACCACTCGCGCTCCTCGCCCTATCCCACCGACATCGCCAAGATGGTGGACTGCCCGATCTTCCACGTGAACGGCGACGACCCGGAGGCCGTGGTGCACGCCGCCAAGGTGGCCACCGAGTTCCGCCAGAAGTTCCAGCACGACGTGGTCATCGACATGTTCTGCTACCGCCGCTACGGCCACAACGAGGCGGACGAGCCCAGCTTCACCCAGCCACTGATGTACAAGGCGATCAAGAAGCACCCCTCGACGCTCGAGATCTACTCCAAGCGGCTGATCGAGGAGGGGCTGATCGGCGCCGACGAGGTCGGCGAGGCCCGCGAGGCGTTCCAGAAGAAGCTGTCCGACGATCTCGACGCGGCCAGCAACTACCGGCCGAACAAGGCCGACTGGCTCGACGGCCGCTGGTCCGGGCTCGAGACCGGGCGCGGCGAGTACCAGCGCGGCCAGACGGCGGTGGCGATGCAACGGCTGAAGACGATCGGCGACCGCATCACCACGCTGCCCGATGACTTCAACGCCCACCGCACCATCAAGCGCATCTTCGACGAGCGCCACAAGATGATCGAGACCGGCGAGGGGCTGGACTGGGCGACCGCCGAGGCGCTCGCCTTCGGCACGCTCTTGGACGAAGGCTACCGCGTGCGGCTGGCCGGCCAGGACTCGGCGCGCGGCACCTTCAGCCAGCGCCACGCCGCCGTGATCGACCAGGAGACCGAGCAGCGCTACCTGCCGCTCGACAACATCCGCGAGGACCAGCCGCGCTTCGAGGCGATCGACTCCATGCTGTCGGAATACGCCGTGCTCGGCTTCGAATACGGCTTCTCGCTCGCCGAGCCCAACGCCCTGGTGCTGTGGGAGGGCCAGTTCGGCGACTTCGCCAACGGCGCCCAGATCATGATCGACCAGTTCGTCTCTTCGGGCGAGCGAAAGTGGCTGCGCATGTCGGGGCTGGTGATGCTGTTGCCGCACGGCTTCGAGGGGCAGGGCCCCGAGCACTCCTCGGCCCGGCTCGAGCGCTTCCTCCAGCTCTCGGCCGAGGACAACTGGATCGTGGCCAACTGCACCACGCCGGCGAACTACTTTCACATCCTCAGGCGCCAGCTGCACCGCAGCTTCAGGAAGCCGCTGATCCTGATGACGCCCAAATCGCTGTTGCGCCACAAGCGCTGCGTGTCGAAGCTCACCGAGATGGCCGAGGACTCGAGCTTCCACCGCGTCCTGTGGGACGACGCCGAGATGGGCCTGACCAAGACCAAGCTGGTCAAGGACGAGAAGATCTCGCGCGTGGTGATGTGCTCGGGCAAGGTCTACTATGACCTCGAGGAGGCGCGCGACGCCGCCGGGATCACGGACATCTACCTGATGCGGCTCGAGCAGTTCTACCCGTTCCCGGCGCTCAGCCTGACCCGCGAGCTGTCGCGCTTCAAAAACGCCGACGTCGTCTGGTGCCAGGAGGAGCCGAAGAACCAGGGCGGCTGGTTCTTCGTCGAGCCGAACATCGAGTGGGTGCTCGGGCGCATCGACGCCAAGGCGAAGCGGCCCACCTATGCCGGCCGGTCCGCCTCGGCCTCGCCGGCCACCGGCATGGCCTCGCGGCACAAGGCCGAGCAGGAAGCGCTGGTCGAGGCGGCATTGACGCTGTGATCCGAGGGGAGAGGACCCAAGCATGACCATCGAAGTCAGGGTGCCCACGCTGGGCGAGTCGATCACCGAGGCAACGGTGGCGAGCTGGTTCAAGCAGCCGGGCGACCAGGTCGCCGCCGACGAGGCGCTGTGCGAGCTCGAGACCGACAAGGTCTCGGTCGAGGTGCCCGCGCCCGGCGCCGGCGTCATGGGCGATCACGTCGCCGGCGAGGGCGAGACCGTGGAGGTCGGCGCCCTGATCGCCACCATCGAGGAGGGCGCGGGCGGCGCCAAGGCCAAGGCGAAGCCCGCCGAGCGCGCGGAAGAGCCCAAAAAGGAGAAGGCCGTGGCCAAGGGCGACGGCCAGGCCAAGGGCGACGGCGAGGCCAAGGACGAGGCCGCGGCGAAGCCCGCGAAGACGGGTGACGCCGACGTCGCCCCCTCGGCGCAGAAGCTGATGGCCGAGGCCGGCATCGGCGCCGACGAGGTCGAGGGCTCGGGCCGCGGCGGGCGCATCATGAAGGAGGACGTGCAGCAGGCGCTCAAGCGCCGCGACGAGGCCCCGGCCGCGAAGAAGGAGGCGCCCGAAGGGGGCGAGAAGAGGGACGAGAAGGCCGAGGCGCCCGCGCCCCGCGCGCCCGAGGCGGATGGCGGGCGCGAGCAGCGCGTGCGCATGACGCGGCTGCGCCAGACCATCGCCAGGCGCCTCAAGGAGGCGCAGAACACCGCGGCGATCCTGACCACCTTCAACGAGGTGGACATGAGCGCGGTGATGGCCACGCGCGCCGAGTTCAAGGAGCTGTTCGAGAAGAAGCACGGCGTGAAGCTGGGCTTCATGTCCTTCTTCGTGAAGGCCTGCGTGCATGCGCTGCACGAGCTGCCGGCCGTCAACGCCGAGATCGACGGGGCCGAGATCGTCTACAAGGACTATTACCACATCGGCGTGGCCGTCGGCACGCCGCAGGGCCTGGTGGTGCCGGTGGTGCGCGATGCCGACCGGCTGTCGTTCGCCGAGATCGAGAAGGCGATCAACGACCTCGGGGTGCGGGCGCGCGACGGCAAGCTCGGCATGGAGGACATGCAGGGCGGCACCTTCACCATCTCGAACGGCGGCATCTACGGCTCGCTGATGTCGGCGCCGATCCTGAACCCGCCGCAGTCGGGCATCCTCGGCATGCACAAGATCCAGGAGCGCCCGGTGGTCGTGGGCGGCCAGATCTTGGCGCGGCCGATGATGTACCTGGCGCTCAGCTACGACCACCGCATCGTCGACGGCAAGGAGGCGGTGACCTTCCTGGTGCGCGTGAAGGAGTCGCTCGAGGACCCGCGCCGGCTGTTGATGGACCTGTGACCGGGCGCGTCGAGGGAGCAGGCTAGGGAGCGGGCCGATGGCGGCCGGCGGCATCCTGTGGCTCGGCATCGACGGCCACTGGCCGGCGATGCATTTCGCCCGTCTGATGCACCTCATCGTGCGCTTCTATCGTTTCGAGGAACTGGTGGCGCTGAAGCGTAGCGGCGGGCCGGACCTGTTCGCCGGCCGGCTCGATCCGATTGCGCTCAAGCACCTCGCCGCCTTCGACTGGGTCGCGGCCTCGCTGATGAGCGCGCGCTTCAACGAAAGCTACGCGCGCTCGGAGGACTTCGTCGCCGACCTTGGCCTGTCCGACCCGCTGATCGCCGGCCTCGCCTATGGTGGGGCGGCGGAGTCGGGCGGCCACGTCGCCTTTGCCGGGGCGCCGGCGGTGATCGGCGCGATCCATGAGGTCTTCCGCGACGTGATGGCGCTGGCCGAGCGCGACCTCGCCACCGGCGACGACGCGCAGGGGCGCCTGGCCGCGCTCGAGGCGCTCTACCAGCGCATCATCCGCGAGAAGGCCGACATGATGGGCGCGATGGGTTACACGCTCACCGAGTTGCACGCCATCGTCTCGCCCTCGCTCGAGGACCTGCAGTTCCTCTCCAACGCCGCGGTGCAGGGGAGACTTCTGGCGGTGGAGCGGCGCGAGCGTTAACCATGTTTTGCGCCCAAATAGGAATCCTTTTGGAATCAATGGATTGACTGTGCGTCCAAATTTGGACACTCGAATCAGGCCGCGCCGGGGACGGGGACCGTCGCCGACGCTGTGGCGCGGCCATGGCGTTTCCTCGGCGCCGAAACTGCTCTACTTAGGGGGCGCGAGGCACCGGAATGGGAGGACAACAGATGGCCGACGAGTATGACGTGGTGGTGATCGGCGGCGGACCGGGCGGCTATGTGTGCGCCATCCGGTGCGCCCAGCGCGGCCTCAAGGTCGCCTGCGTCGAGGGCCGCGGCAGCCTGGGCGGCACCTGCCTCAATGTCGGCTGCATCCCCTCGAAGGCGCTGCTGCACGCCTCCGAGCAGCTGCGCGAGGCACGGGAGAACTTCCCCAAGATGGGGCTGTCGGCGAACGGGGTGAAGGCCGACGTCTCCAAGATGCTCGACTACAAGGACCAGGCGATCAAGTCGAACACGCAAGGGGTGGAGTTCCTGTTCAAGAAGAACAAGGTCACCTACGTGAAGGGCTGGGGCAGGATCGTCTCGGCCACCGAGGTCAAGGTCGGCGACGAGACGCTGAAGACCAGGAACGTGGTCATCGCCTCGGGCTCGGAGCCCGCCAGCCTGCCGGGCGTCGAAATCGACGAGAAGCGCGTGGTCACCTCCACCGGCGCGCTCTCGCTCGACAAGACCCCGAAGAAGATGGTGGTGATCGGCGCCGGCATCATCGGGCTCGAGCTCGGCTCGGTCTGGAGCCGGCTGGGCGCGGAGGTGACCTTCATCGAGTATCTCGACCAGGTCACGCCGGGCCAGGACGCCGAGGTGCAGAAGAACCTGCAGCGCATCCTCAAGAAGCAAGGGCTGGAGTTCGTGCTCGGCGCCGCCGTCGAGGGGGTCGAGAAGCTCAAGTCGAAGCTCAAGGTCAGCTACAAGCTCAGGAAGGACGACTCCGCCCACACGCTCGACGCCGACGTGGTGCTGGTCGCGACCGGGCGGCGCCCCTACACTGAGGGGCTCGGCCTCGAGGAGGCGGGCGTCGAGACCGACAACAAGGGCCGGGTCAAGACCGACGACCGGCTGCGTACCAGTGTCGAGGGCATCTGGGCGATCGGCGACGTGGTCTCCGGCCCGATGCTGGCCCACAAGGCCGAGGACGAGGGCATGGCTGTCGCCGACGAGATCGCCGGCGGCCACGGCCACGTGAACTACGGCGTGATCCCCTCGGTGATCTACACCTCGCCCGAGGTCGCCGCGGTGGGCAAGACCGAGGAGGAGCTCAAGCAGGCGGGCGTCGCCTACAAGGTCGGCAAGTTTCCCTTCATGGCCAACGGCCGCGCCAAGGCCAACCTGGCGGCCGAGGGCTTCGTCAAGCTGATTGCCGACAAGGAGAGCGACCGCATCCTCGGCTGCCACGTCATCGGCCCCTCGGCCGGCGACCTGATCCACGAGGTCTGCGTCGCCATGGAGTTCGGCGCCGCGGCCGAGGACCTGGCGCTGACCTGCCACGCCCATCCGACCTATTCCGAGGCGATGCGCGAGGCGGCGCTCGCCTGCGGGCTCGGCGCCATCCACGTCTGAGCGCGGCGGCGTCCGCGCCCGGCCTCAGCGCGCCGCGCCGCCGCCACGGGGGTGGGCGCGCCGGTAGACCTCCATCAGGCGGGTCTCGTCGACCCCGGTATAGACCTGCGTCGTGGCCAGCGAGGCATGGCCCAGAAGCTCCTGCACCGCGCGCAGGTCGCCGCCGGCGGCGAGCAGCTGCGTGGCAAAGGAGTGTCTGAGCGCGTGCGGCGTGGCCGAGGCGGGCAGGCCCAGCGCCATGCGCGCTGTGGCCATCGCCTTCTGGATCGGCCGCGGCCCGAGCGCCCCGCCGCGGGCTCCGATGAACAGCGCGTCGTTCGGCGAGGGGGCGTAGGGGCAGAGGCCGCGATAGCGCTCGATCGCGTCGCGCGCGGCCGGCAGCACCGGCACCTCGCGCTCCTTGCCGCCCTTGCCGATGACCCGGATCACTTCGCCCAGCGGCGCGTCGCGCTGGCGCAGCCCCAGCGCCTCGGAGATGCGCAGCCCCGAGCCCCAGATCAGCGTCAGCGCCGCCTGGTCGCGCGCCGCGATCCAGGGCGCGGCATCGGCGCTCACGGTCTCGAGCAGCGCGCGCGCGCCTTCCTCCGGCACCGGCCGCGGCAGGCGCGCCGGGCGCTTGGGGCTGCGCAGGACATGCAGCGCGGCGCAGTCGATCCCCTCGGCGGCCTCGAGCCAGCCATAGAACGCCCGCACCGCCGACAGCGCGCGGCCGAGCGAGCGGGCCGACAGGCCGCGGGCGCGCTCGGCCGCCATCCAGGCGCGCAGCTCGCTCAGCGTCACCTCGCCCAGCGCGGCGCGCCCCATCGGCTCGCCGCGGTGCCCGGCCATGAAGCCCAGATAGCGCGCCACGTCGTGCCGGTAGGCCTCGACCGTCCTGGGGCTGCGCCGGCCGACCGCCGAGAGCTGGCCGAGCCAGCGCGCCAAGAGCTCCGCCGCCCCCGCCGAGGCCTCGGCCATCAGGCGACGCCGGCGGCGTCGAGGTGGCGGGTCAAAAGCCGCTCGACCACGCCGCCGAAGAAGCTGAGAAGCTCGGTGCCCTGGTCCGGGGCGAAGCGGTCCGGGTCGGTGGCGCCGAAGGCCACCAGCCCGGCCGTGGCGCCGAGGTCGAGTAGGATCAGCGCCTCCGAGCGCGCCTGCGTGCCCGGCCCGAAGATCAGCTCGGCCTCGCTGCCACAGGGCCTGAGCGCCACCGGCCCCGCGCCCGGGTCGCCGTCGATGGCGAAATACTCGTTGACCGTGCCCTCGGGCACCAGCAGCACCCGCCCGTCGAGATTGCCCACCAGCTCGTAGCCCTCGACGATGTCCTCCACCTCGGCCTCGAGGCAGATCCGCCCGTCCTCGACGCCCACCATCGCCGGCACGTCGAGGGTGAGCCGGCGCAGGAACTCGCCCAGCGCCGGCGCGTCCACCAGCGCCAGCACGGCGCGGTGCAGCTGGCGCGTGCCGGCCACGTTCTCGTAGGCCGCCGCGATCACCGAGCGGTTGGTGCTGACGAGTTGCTTCAGCCGCCCCTCCAGCCGCTCCACCAGCCGGTCGCGCAAATCCACGATATTGCGCGCCGAGCCGGCGCCGGGCCCGATCAGCGCGCGCATGACCATGTCGTCGGAGAGCACGATCTCCGGGTCGGCGAGGATCAGCGAGCGGATCAGCTCGCGCTCCTCGGCGTCGAGGCCGAGGGCGGCCTGGGGCGCGGTCCCGGTCTCGCCGGTGGTCATCGATGCGCCGCCGCCACGGCCTCGTCCCGCTCGGCCAGAATCCTCTGGCCGGTCTTGGCCCAGTCTGCCAGAAACGCCTCGAGGCCCTTGTCGGTCAGCGGGTGCTCGACCAGCTTGCGCAGCACGCCGGGCGGCACCGTGGCCACGTCGGCGCCGATCTTGGCGGCGGCCGCGACGTGGTTCACCGTGCGGATCGAGGCGGCGAGAATCTCGGTCTCGAAGTCGTAGTTGTCGAAGATCTGGCGAATGTCCGCGATCAGCTCCATGCCGTCGAGCCCGATGTCGTCCAGCCGCCCGATGAAGGGCGAGACATATGTTGCGCCCGCCTTGGCCGCGAGCAGCGCCTGGCTGGCCGAGAAGCACAGCGTCACGTTGACCTTGTGGCCCTCGCCGGTGAGCCGCCGGCAGGCCTTGAGCCCCTCCCAGGTCAGCGGCACCTTGACCACGATGTTGGGCGCGATCTCGGCCAGGTGGCGGCCCTCCTCGACCATTGCCTCGGCCTCGAGCGCGGTGACCTCGGCGGAGACCGGGCCCTCGACGATCTCGCAGATCTGCCGGGTGATCTCGCGGAAGTCGCCGCCCGCCTTCATGATCAGCGAGGGGTTGGTGGTCACGCCGTCCAGGAGGCCCGTGGCGGCGAGCTCGCGGATCTCAGCGACATCCGCGGTGTCTACGAAGAATTTCATCGGTCGGGTCCTTGCGCGTCGGGGCGGTTGTGGAGGCTCGCTCGCGGCGCAATCTAAAGCATCGGCTTGGGGGCTCCAACCCCGGATTGCGCGGGCCGACGGCAAATGAGCGGGCCGCGATTCGAAGCCGGCGCGCGGGTCGGCGTGCTGCTGCCGATGCCCTTCGAGGGGCCGCTCGACTACGCGGTGCCTCAGGGCATGGCGCTGCGCCCGGGCGATTTCGTCTCGGTCCCGCTCGGCGCGCGGCCTGCCGTGGGCGTGGTCTGGGGGCCGGGCGACGCTGCGCTCCCCGCGGCCCGGCTCAAGCCGGTGGCGGCGCGACTGCCGGTGCCGCCGATGCCCGCGCCGATGCGCCGCTTCCTCGCCCGCGCGGCCGAGTACACCATGACGCCGCCCGGCATGATGCTGCGGCTGGCCACCCGGGTGCCCGACCTGGGCGCTGCGCCGCGCAGCGCCACGCACTGGACGCTGGGCGCGGCGCGCCCCGAGCGCATGACGGCGGCGCGGGTGCGGGTCATCGCCGTGCTCGAGGCGCATGGCGGCCTGGGCTTCCCGGCCGCCGAGCTGGCGCGCCTGGCCGGGGTGGCGCCCTCGGTGGTCCGCGGTCTGGCCGAAGCGGGGGCGCTCGTCGCCCGCGAGGTGCCGGGCGAGGTTCCCTATCCGCCGCTATGGGGGCAGGCGCCGGGCAAGCATCTGTCCGAAGCCCAGGCCGGGGCGGCGCAGGCGCTGCGCGCCGACGTGGCGGCGGGGCGCTTCGCGGCGACGCTGCTCAAGGGCGTGACCGGCTCGGGCAAGACGGAGGTCTATCTCGAGGCGGTTGCCGAGTGCATCGCGCGGGGCCGCCAGGCTCTGGTGCTGCTGCCCGAGGTGGCGCTCAGCCCGGGCTTCCTGACCCGCGTCGAGGCCCGCTTCGGCGCCCGCCCGGCCGAGTGGCACCACGGGGTGCCCGGCGCCGAGCGCCGGCGCTGCTGGCGCGCCGTGGCCGAGGGCGCGGCGCAGCTCGTCGTGGGCGCGCGCTCGGCGCTGTTCCTACCCTTTCGCGAGCTTGGCCTGATCGTCGTCGACGAAGAGCACGACGCATCGTTCAAGCAGGAGGAGGTGGTGCTCTACAACGCCCGCGACATGGCCGTGCTGCGCGCCTCGATCGAGGATGCCCTGGCCGTGCTCGCCTCGGCCACCCCGTCGCTCGAGAGCTGGGTCAACGCCGAATCGGGCAAGTATCGCCGCATCGACCTGCCCGAGCGCTTCGGCGCGGCGCTGATGCCGAAGATCCGGCTGGTGGATTTGCGCGCCGAGGCGCCGGGCCGCGACCGCTGGCTCTCCGAGCCGCTGGTCGGCGCGGCGCGGGCGCGCATCGAGCGGGGCGAGCAGGCGATGTTCTTCCTCAACCGCCGCGGCTACGCGCCGCTTACGCTGTGCCGCGCCTGCGGGCATCATTTCGGCTGCCCCCACTGCGACGCCTGGCTGGTGACGCACCGCTTCCGCGCCCGGCTGATGTGCCACCAGTGCGGGCACACCGAGCCTCTGCCCGCAAGCTGTCCGAATTGCGGCCGGGAGGATCGTCTGGCCTCCTGCGGCCCGGGCGTCGAGCGGCTGGCCGAGGAGGCCCGGTCGCTTTTCCCGGACGCGCGCATCGAAGCGCTCTCCTCCGACCTCGCCACGGGCCCCGAGGACGTGCGGGCGCGGCTGGCGGCCATCGCGGCCGGCGAGGCCGACATCGTGATCGGCACCCAGATGGTGGCCAAGGGCCACAACTTTCCGCTGCTCACGCTGGTCGGCGTGGTCGATGCCGACATGGGGCTGCACGGCGGCGATCTGCGCGCGGCCGAGCGCACCTTCCAGCTCTTGCGCCAGGTGGCCGGACGCGCCGGGCGCGCCGAGCGCCCCGGCACCGCGATGATCCAGACCGTCAGCCCCGACCACCCGGTGATGCGCGCCATCCTCTCGGGCGACGAGGAGGCGTTCTGGCGCGCCGAGGCGGCGGCGCGGGCTGCCGCGGGCGCGCCACCCTATGGCCGCATGGCGGGGGTCGTGGTCTCGGGCGCCGACGAGGCGCGTGTGTGGGAGGTCGCCAACGCGCTCGGCCGTGCCGGGCGCGTCCTTCATCGGGCGGGGGCCGAGCTGTTCGGCCCGGCCCCCGCCCCGATCGCGCGCCTGCGCGGGCGGGTGCGCGTGCGCCTGCTCGTCAAGGCGCCGAAGGGCGTGGCGCTGCAGGCCGCGCTGGCCGAGTGGCGGCACGCGGTGAAGCTGCCCGCCGCCGTCCGCGTGGTGGTCGACATCGACCCGCAGAGCTTTCTGTGAAGACCTGCCGGTTCCGCCACGAGCTGTTGACCGTGAATTCCGTGCGCAGAATGGGTTCACCGATTTCGATATATTATCGTGGTGTGCCGCGCGCGCAGGCTGCGCGCGGCGGCCGCCGAAACGCCGGGTCCCCGGCGGCCTTAGGCAGATCGCCTGGCCGGCCGGAGCCGCCGCAACGACGGCGAGCCGGCCCGACCTGGCAACGACAGGCCCGGCGCGTGCCACCCGGCCCCTGCGCCGCTGCGGGTGCGCCAGTGTCCGCGGCTGTGGCGCCCCGACAAGGTCGCTCGGGCGGTCCGACAGTGTTGCAAGCGCACGGGTCGTATGCTAGCGAAGCGGCGCGACGCCGGGGGGCTCCCCGCCGGGGTAGGGACGGCCCTTGGAAAATCGAAGCCCGGCCACTGGACCGGGCCAGTTCGGGAAGGCGACGGGAAGGGAAAGTGAGCAATTCCTCCATGCACGAGTCGGGCCCCGCAGGCCGCTACGCCAATGCTCTGTTCGAACTGGCGCAGGACGGCGGGGCGCTCGACGCGGCCGAGCGCGACATGCAGGCGCTGGGCGAGGCGCTCGAGGCCAGCGAGGATCTGCGCTCGCTGTGCACCTCGCCGCTCTACGACCGCGCCGAGCAGGTGCGCGCGATGGACGCGGTCACCGGCAAGATGGGGCTCACGGACCTGGTGCGGAAGACCGTCGGGCTTTTGGCCGCCAAGCGCCGGCTGTTCATGCTCGGCGACGTCATCGGGGTCTTCTCGCGCCTGATGGCCGAGCACCGCGGAGAGGTCACGGCCGATGTCACCGCCGCGCGCAAGATGAGCGATGCCCAGCGCGACGCGCTGGCCAAGACGCTCAAGGAGGCGATCGGCCGCGAGGTGAAGCTGAGCGTGACCGTCGATGAGGGCATCATCGGCGGTCTTGTCGTCAGGGTGGGCTCGAAGATGGTCGACAGCTCGATCCGCTCGCGGCTCGCAGCCCTTCAGAATGCAATGAAAGAGGTCGGGTAAATGGCAATCCAGGCATCGGAGATCTCTGCGATCCTCAAGGAGCAGATCAAGAACTTCGGCGAGGAGATCGAGGTCGCCGAGATCGGCCGCGTGCTCTCGGTCGGTGACGGTATTGCCCGCGTCTACGGGCTCGACGCCTGCCAGGCCGGCGAGATGGTCGAGTTCCCCAACGGCATCCGCGGCATGGCGCTGAACCTCGAGATCGACAATGTCGGCATCGTAATCTTCGGCGACGACCGCGAGATCAAGGAGGGCGACACCGTCAAGCGCACCGGCGCCATCGTGGACGTGCCCGTGGGCAAGGGGCTCCTGGGCCGCGTCGTGGACGCGCTGGGCAACCCGATCGACGGCAAGGGCGAGCTCAAGGCCGAGGAGCGCCGCGTCGCTGACGTCAAGGCGCCCGGGATCATCCCGCGCCGCTCGGTGCACGAGCCGATGGCCACCGGACTGAAGGCGATCGACGCGCTGATCCCGATCGGCCGCGGCCAGCGCGAGCTGATCATCGGCGACCGCCAGACCGGAAAGACCGCGGTGGCGATGGACGCGGTGTTGAACCAGAAGACCTACAACGCAGTCGCCGGCGACGACGAATCGCTCAAGCTCTACTGCGTCTACGTCGCGGTCGGGCAGAAGCGCTCGACGGTGGCGCGGCTGGTGGCCAAGCTCGAGGAGGAGGGCGCGATGGACTACTCCATCGTCGTCTCGGCCACCGCCTCCGAGCCGGCGCCGCTGCAGTATCTCGCGCCCTATTCCGCCTGCGCCATGGCCGAGTATTTCCGCGACAACGGCATGCACGCGGTGATCGTCTACGACGATCTGTCCAAGCAGGCCGTGGCCTATCGCCAGATGTCGCTGCTGCTGCGCCGCCCGCCGGGCCGCGAGGCCTATCCGGGCGACGTGTTCTACCTGCACTCGCGGCTGTTGGAGCGCGCTGCGAAGCTGAACGAGGACCAAGGCTCGGGCTCGCTTACGGCGCTGCCGATCATCGAGACCCAGGCGGGCGATGTTTCGGCCTACATCCCGACCAACGTGATCTCGATTACCGACGGGCAGATTTTCCTCGAGGCGGATCTGTTCTACCAGGGCATCCGCCCGGCGGTGAATGTCGGCCTCAGCGTCAGCCGCGTCGGCTCCTCGGCGCAGACCAAGGCGATGAAGTCGGTCGCCGGGCGCATCAAGCTCGAGCTCGCCCAGTACCGCGAGATGGCCGCCTTCGCCCAGTTCGGCTCGGATCTCGACGCCGCCACCCAGCGCCTGCTGAACCGCGGCGAGCGCCTGACCGAGCTGCTCAAGCAGCCGCAGTACTCGCCCCTGACCAACGCGGAGCAGGTCTGCGTCATCTTCGCTGGCACGCAGGGCTATCTCGACGACATGAAGGTGGCCGACATCGGCAAGTTCGAGGCGGCGCTCCTGAACGAGCTGCGCAACAACCAGCAGGACCTGCTCGACGACATCTCCAAGAACGACCGCAAGGTCGAGGGGGAGCTCGCCGACAAGATCCGCGCGGTGATCGAGAGCGTGAAGAAGACCCTCGCCTGAAGCGGCCGAGCCGGACACTGAGAGGAGCACGGAGGCATGCCCAGCCTCAAGGACCTGCGCACCAGGATCAACTCGGTCCGCTCCACGCGCAAGATCACGAGCGCCATGAAGATGGTGGCCGCGGCCAAGCTGCGGCGCACCCAGGAGGCCGCCGAGAGCGCCCGTCCCTATGCCGAGCGCATGGAGGAGGTGCTCTCGAACCTCGCGCGTTCGGCCAAGGACAGCCCGATGGCGCCGCCGCTCCTTGTCGGCACCGGCGCGGACGCGACGCATCTTCTCGTGGTCGCCACCGCCGAGCGCGGGTTGTGCGGCGCCTTCAACTCATCGATCGTGCGGCTGGCCAAGCAAAAGGCGCTGGCCCTGACCCAGGAAGGCAAGACCGTCAAGATCCTCACGGTCGGCCGCAAGGGGCGCGAGCAGCTCCGCCGCGAGTGGGGCCAGCACATGGTGGGCCATATCGACCTGTCCGAGGCGCGCCGGATCGGCTTCCAGCACGCGCAGAAGACCGCCGATGACATCCTGAAGCGCTTCGACGAGAGCGAGTTCGACGTCGCGCACATCTTCTTCAACACCTTCAAGACCGTGCTGACGCAGGAGCCGACCGAGCGGCGCCTGATCCCCGCCGCCGTCGGCGAGGAGGCCGAGGACAGGGGCGAGCGCACCAACTACGAGTATGAGCCCGACGAGGACGAGATCCTCGCCGAGCTCCTGCCGCGCAACCTCGCCGTGCAGGTGTTCCGCGCGCTGCTCGAAAACGCCGCTTCCGAGCAGGGCGCGCGCATGACCGCGATGGACAACGCCACCCGCAATGCCGGCGAGATGATCGAGCGGCTGACCATCGAGTACAACCGCACCCGCCAGGCGACGATCACCAAGGAACTGATCGAGATCATTTCGGGCGCCGAGGCGCTTTGAGAGACGCAAGGAGACAACAATGGCCAAGCAGCCCTTTGGCAAGGTAACCCAGGTGATCGGCGCGGTCGTCGACGTGCAGTTCGACGAGCACCTGCCCGCCATCCTAAACGCGCTCGAGACCGACAACCACGGCTCGCGCCTGGTGCTCGAGGTGGCGCAGCATCTCGGCGAGAACACGGTGCGCTGCATCGCCATGGACGGCACCGGCGGACTGGTGCGCGGCCAGGAGGTGAAGGACACCGGCGCGCCGATCGCGGTGCCGGTGGGCGGGCCGACGCTGGGGCGCATCATCAACGTCATCGGCGAGCCGGTCGACGAGCGCGGCGAGATCAAGGTCGAGGAGACCCGGCCGATCCACCAGCCCGCGCCCGAGTTCGTCGACCAGTCCACCGAGTCCGAGATGCTCGAGACCGGCATCAAGGTCGTGGACCTGCTGGCGCCTTACGCCAAGGGCGGCAAGATCGGCCTGTTCGGCGGCGCCGGCGTGGGCAAGACCGTGCTGATCATGGAGCTGATCAACAACATCGCC